>NZ_RZQT01000133.1:0-16865 GCF_003998485.1 Mesorhizobium sp. M7A.F.Ca.CA.001.04.2.1 | reverse complement strand
CCATAGAGCCGCTTGAATTCCGATGCGCCACGGTCGACCCTTCGCGGGATTGGCGGCTGCCGCAATGCGGCGGTCACGCAGCAAAAGTTTACATATGTGTAAATTTACACTAGGGTATAAAAATGACAACCCCAAAGCGGACCGAACGGTCGCGAAGCCTCATCCTCGATGCCGCCGACCTGGCGTTTCGGGAGATGGGGTTTGCCAACACCTCGGTCGAGGAGATCGCGACGCGCGCCGGCTTGACCCGCAAAACGGTCTACAATCTGTTCAGTTCGAAAGAAGAAATCGCGTTGCGGCTCATCGCCCGCGTGGAGGCGGGCGATGCCGCCTACCGCGCCCGCATGGCGGCGAACGAAGATGTATTCGTCATGCTCGAGACAGTCTTTCTCGACAGCGCCGGCTGGTGCCTGGCCAATCCCTCGCTTGCCAGGCTGGCTCTTGCCCCCGCCGAGCGTCCGTCCCTGCAGCCGCCGCCCGACCGGCCCTCATTCCAGCGCCTGGTCCGGGACCTTCTGGTGCTCGGCCAACGGCAAGGTGTCATTCGCAGGGATGACGATGCCAATTTCATGGCGCTGGTCCTGCTTGGAATATACGGCCAGGCGATGCTTTCGGCGCTTTCGGCCGGGTCATTCAGCGAGGACGAGATCAGGCACCTCATCCGCATCGTCGTTGAAGGGATCGGCAAACGCTAACTACGCGAACCACTTGTCCGCCGATCTCCAAAGCGCCGCAGGAGTGCTCCCGGCCTTCGCTTCATTGGCTGCTCTTCGGAGCCTTGGCGTCCTTTGAACGCTCCGCGATAGCGGGGCCGGCCCCGGACGTCTTTTCGGTTGCGGCGCTCGGCGTGACTTGTCTTGGCGGGTTTTGTCCCTCCGACTGGCGGGTGCGGTCTTCCACTTCGCCCATCCGGCGGGTGAGCCCTATTCCGCCGGCAGGCTTCTCGTTGGCGGCCGCATCCTGGGAGAATTCATCGGAAGCGTCGGCATCGGTCTTTGCCGGATATTTCGTCGCACCGGTTTCATAGCGGGTTTCGTTCTCAGTCATGGCATCTCTCCAGTTGCATGACGGATAAACATCTCGGCGCTATCCGGGTTCCAATTCCTGGACTTGGATTCCGGACGGATCTGGATTCCGCCCGGTCGGCCACCCAAGCGACGAGATGAGCAGCACCCTACTGCAGCAGACCCTTGACGATGCCGCTCGCCTTGCCGAAATCCATCTGGCCGGCATATTTCTGCTTCAGTGCGGCGATCACCTTGCCCATGTCCTTCTGGCTGGCCGCACCGGTCGCGGCGATCGCCTCGCGCGCCGCAGCAGTTACCGCCGCATCGTCCAGCTGCGTCGGCAGGAAGGTGCGGATGATCTCCATCTCGCCGCGCTCCTGCGCGGCCAGTTCCGGCCGCTTGCCGTCATCGAAGGCTTTGGCCGATTCCTCGCGCTGCTTCACCATCTTGGCCAGGATCTGCAGGATCTCCTCGTCGCTGGCCGGCTCCTTGCCTGACCCGCGATTGGCAATGTCGCGGTCGTGAATGGCGGCCTGGATCAGCCGCAATGTCGGCAGCCGGTGCTTGTCCTGCGCCTTCATCGCGCTCTTCAGGGATTCGGCGATTTTGCCGCGCATGGTGCATTCTCCTTCGATCGGCGCGGACAATAGCGCCGCGGGCGAGCCAAGGCAAACTCTGATGTGCCGAGGCAAGCCACTGATTTTGCTAGGCGAAATAAAATATGGCGGCATTTCGCATGATCATTGACCGCCCTGCCCCCTTCCCCTATGTACTGGGCCTTGCATGAACGGAAATTTGACTGCGTGGAAGCCGCGAAATCGCCGCTTCGCGCCGTTTGCCGCGCAGATGGCCCGCCGGGCCGGTTGCAGCGCGCGGCCTGACAGGAGTGCCGCATGGCCGAGATGACGCCCGCCTTGACCCCCGCTTGGGCCACGGAAAAGCCGACCGCCCTTCTGGTGCTGGCCGACGGCACCGTCATCGAAGGTCGCGGTCTCGGCGCCACCGGCTCCGCTGTCGCCGAAGTCTGCTTCAACACAGCGCTGACCGGCTATCAGGAAATCCTCACCGATCCGTCCTATGCCGGCCAGATCGTCACCTTCACCTTCCCGCATATCGGCAACATCGGCACCAATGACGAGGACATCGAGGATCTCAATCCGGTCGCCCGCGCCGGCGCCGTCGGCGCCGTGTTCAAGGCCGATGTCACCAACCCGTCCAACTACCGTGCCGGCACTGGTCTCGACCAGTGGTTGAAGAAGCGCGGCATCGTCGCTTTGTCGGGCATCGACACCCGCGCGCTCACCGCGCTGATCCGTGAAAAGGGCATGCCCAACGCCGTCATCGCGCATGCGCCCGATGGCGTGTTCGACATCGACGATCTGAAGCGCCGCGCCGCCGCATGGTCGGGCCTGATCGGGCTCGATCTGGCCAAGGAGGTCACGTCGGGCCAGTCCTCGGTCTGGCGCGAGACGCCCTGGGTGTGGAACGAAGGCTTTGGCGAACAGATCGAACCGACAATGCACGTCGTCGCCATCGACTACGGCGTCAAACGCAACATCTTGCGCCTGCTCGCCGGCCTCGGCGCCAAGGTCACCGTGGTGCCGGCCAAGTCCGGCGCCGAGGAAATCCTCGCCATGCAGCCGGACGGCATTTTTCTCTCCAACGGCCCCGGCGACCCGGAAGCCACCGGCGACTATGCCGTACCGGTCATCCGGGATCTGCTGAAGACCGACATCCCGGTGTTCGGCATCTGCCTTGGCCACCAGATGCTGGCGCTGGCGCTGGGCGGCAAGACCGCCAAGATGCACCAGGGCCATCACGGCGCCAACCATCCGGTCAAGGACCACACCACCGGCAAGGTCGAGATCGTCTCGATGAACCACGGCTTTGCCGTGGATGCCGACTCGCTGCCATCAGGCGTCGAGGAAACCCACGTCTCGCTGTTCGACGGTTCGAATTGCGGCATCACGCTGACCGGCCGGCCGGTGTTCTCGGTCCAGCATCACCCCGAGGCTTCGCCCGGCCCGCAGGATTCACACTACCTGTTCCGCCGCTTCGTCAATTTGATCCGCGAAAAGCGCGGTGAGGAATTGCTGGCCGAACGGGCTTAGCGCGATCCGGTAGCGTCGCCCCTCATTGCCCTGCCGGGATGGCCCTCCCTGGTGAGCGCAATGCGGTTGTGACTCACACCTGTGCTCCATCCTCAGCGACATCGGTGGCGACATTCGTGCGCGCTGCCGGCCTCGCAACTTTCGTCACAAAGACGATGACCGCCAGCGTCAGGAAGCACGCTCCCAGCAGATAGGGCGCGCCGCCGAAGGTCACCGGCGCGTTTGGCCCGGTGAACCAGGAAAAGATCGCCGTGTAGAGCAGCGGCGTGATGATCGAGGTGATCGAGAAGATCGAGGTCATCGCGCCCTGCAGTTCGCCTTGCGCCGAAGGCGGCACCTTGGCGGCGGCGAGGCTCCTCAGCGGCGGGTCGGCCAGCGCTTCCAGGCAGCCGACGACGATCACCGCATAGATCATCCAGCCTTGCGACGCGAAGGCGTAGCCGAAGGCGCTGGCTGCCGTGAATGTCAGGCCGATGACCGCGGTCTTCCACTCGCCAAGCCTCGGGATGACGCGCGGCAGCACCGTCGCCATGACGATCGCGCCGCACAGGCCGAAGGCGCCGAGCGAGAAGCCGATCTGCTGCTCGCTCCAGCCATAGCGGTAGCTGGAGACGAACGACCAGACCGCCGGATACATCATATGCCCGAGCGTCATCAGGAAGAAGACAAGCCCGATCCAGCCGATGCCTTGATATTGGCGCATCTGCAGAAGCGTGCCGACAGGGTTGGCGCGTTTCCACTCGAAGCGGCGGCGGTGCTTGTCATCGAGCGTTTCCGGCAGGAAAAACAACGCGATGAGGAAATTAACGAAGGCGAGCCCGGCGGCGAAATAGAACGGCACGCGCGGCCCGAACGTGCCGAGCAGCCCGCCCAGAACCGGCCCGATGACGAAGCCGACGCCAAATGCGATGCCGAGCAGGCCGAAATTCTTAGCCCGATTGTCATCGTTCGAGATGTCGGCGATGAAGGCCGATGTCGTCGAATAGCTGGCGCCCGAAATGCCGGCCAGCACGCGCCCGATGAACAGCATCGGGTAGGACCAGGCGACGGCGCAGATCAGATTGTCGATGGAGAAGGTCAGCACCGATGCGAGCAGGATCGGCCGCCGCCCGAACCGGTCGCTCAAGCCGCCCATGATCGGCGCGAAGAAGAACTGCATCGCCGCATACACGAAGAACAGCCAGCCGCCTTCGATCGCCGCGCCGCTGATGCTGACCCCGGTCAATTCCCGGAGATAGGCCGGCAGCACCGGCATGATCATGCCGAAGCCGATAATGTCGAGCAGCAGCGTGGTGAAGACGAGCGCAAGGCCCCGTCTGGCGGTTTTGGGGTCGATCATGCAGGATCAAGCTCCTCTGCTCGCCCTCAGGCGCAGGCGGACGCACCTTATAGGCGAGCTCGCGGAAAGGAACAATGCAGGAACAGGCCGAATCTATTCATCCTGACACCACCTGACGGCAGCATCGCCGGCAGGTGAAGCTCGACAACGGTCTGGTCAGATCGGCCCACTCAGCGTGTTGCAATCCGACAGCTTGCCGCTCTTGTAACCACGCGCCAGCCAGGTCTGCCGCTGCTGCGAGGTGCCGTGGTTGAAGCTTTCCGGCACGACATAGCCCTGCATCTTCTTCTGCAGCGTGTCGTCGCCGATCTGCTTGGCGGCGTTCAGCGCGCTTTCGATGTCGCCCTGCTCCAATATGCCTTTCTGTCCGGTGTAGTGGGCCCACACACCGGCAAAGCAGTCGGCCTGAAGCTCGATTCGCACCGACATCTGGTTGGCCTCGACCTCGCCCATGCTCTGCCGCATCTGGTTGAACTTGGACATGATGCCGGTCAGGTTCTGCACATGATGGCCGATCTCATGCGCGATCACATAGGCGCGGGCAAATTCGCCCGAAGCGCCGAACTGCTGGTCGAGTTGCTGGAAGAAGGTCATGTCCAGATAGACCTTGTGGTCGCCGGGACAATAGAACGGTCCGGCCGCCGCGGAGGCAAAGCCGCAGGCCGAACGGACCTGGCCGGAAAACAGCACCAGCTTGGGATCCTCGTAGGTCAATCCCTGCGACTTGAAGATGCCGGTCCAGGTGTCCTCGGTCTCGGCCAGCACGGTCGCCACGAACTGCTTCATCTCGTCATTGGCCGGTGTGGCACCGTTGTCCTGGCCGCTGTTGTCGGTGATCTGGCCGCCGCCGCCCGGCAGCAGGCCGCCGTCGCCGCCACCCAGGATCGTCGAAGGATCGAAGCCGAAATACCATCCGGCCAGCACCACCAGGATGACGAGGAAGATGCTGCCGCCGCCACCGGTGCGGCCGCCGATCGGAATGCGGAACTGGCCACCGCCGCCGCCGAGTCCGCCACCGCCGCTGTCGCTGCGGTCGTCCTCGATATTGTCACTCTGACGACGGCCCTTCCAGAGCATGGCAACTCCTCGTACAGCAAACCTCCCCGTTGCTCCGGGGCGACAAACAATTATCCCAACGGTTGCGCCAAGTCACAGCATTTTTCGATGGCCTTTTTGGCCACACGCGTCGCCTTGCGGCCAAGTTCGTTGTGGCGAGCGGCTCGGCGTGGCAATCGTCCCCGTGGCCTACAGCCGATCACGTAAGCCCGACAGAGAGCTAATCTTCCTGCTTGGCGCCGGCGCTCCTGCCGTCGGAGCTCTTCGAACGCTCCTCGAAACGCGCCGCGCCCTTTTTCAGCGGATGGCCGGTTTCGGCTTCGGTCTTGCGCTCATCCCTGGCCGCCGCCTGTTTCAGTCCCTCGGCTGCCTGCTTGCCCTTTGCCGCCGGCGTTTGTTCGATGCCCATCGTTTCCTCCCTTTCGCGCGCCAATCGCACGGATCTGGTGCAAACGTGTCTGGCGTGCGACGGTTCCGGCGACGCGGGAACTCTGGCGCTCAGCGCGCCGTCATCGCCTTGCGGAAGGCTTCCAGCGTCTCGGCGCTGACATGGTGCTCGATGCCCTCGGCATCGATGCGCGCTGTCTCCGCACTGACACCGAGCGAGCGCAAGAAAGCTTCCACCGTCTGGTGGCGGATGCGGCTTTCCTCCGCGACTTTGCGGCCGGCTTCGGTCAGGAACACGCCACGATAGGGTTTTCTCGACACCAGACCGTCGGCGCACAGCCTGGTCAGCATCTTGGCCACTGTCGGCTGCGCGACACCGAGCCGTGCGGCGATGTCGACCTGACGCGCCTCGTTGCCGTCTTCGATCAGGTCGGCGATCAGTTCGACATAATCCTCGACCAACGCACTACGGCGCGCTTCGCGCTGCTGCCGGAAGCCCTCCGAATGAATTTCGGCGTCGAGCAGCGGCTCGCGCGGAACTGGTCTGTTCTTCAGCACCAATACGCGCTCCTCCCAGGACTATTTGCCATCCATGCTTTCATAGCACGGGCTCTGATTCTTCAGGCCGTTTATTTGCATTCCGCAACAGGTGCAACCGGGGCTTCCGATTGCCGTTTCACCCGATGACCGCCAGCCGGATAAAAAGCAACGACAATGAAATATAGCATATTGCATAATGTTGAGCCATGGCATAGCTTAAGGCAACATCGTCCAGTCTCGCGGAAAGCCATCCTTCATGTCCGAAGCCGAAGCCACAGCCTCCCGTTCCTCATGGCGGTTCGCCAGGCCCGACGAGGACGAGCAGCCCAGCCTGCGCGAAGTCAATTCCTCTATCGCCGTGCCGAACTCGGGCGTCTGGTTCCGTCGCCTGTTCGCCTTCATGGGTCCCGGCTACATGGTCTCGGTCGGCTATATGGACCCCGGCAACTGGGCGACCGACCTCGCCGGCGGCGCCCAGTTCGGTTACACGCTGCTGTTCATCATCATGCTGTCCAACCTGATGGCGATCCTTTTGCAGGCGCTGGCGGCACGGCTCGGCATCGCCACCGGCCGCGACCTCGCCCAAGCCTGCCGGGCCTATTATCCCCGGCCGGTGAACTTCGTGCTGTGGATCGCCTGCGAGCTGGCCATCATCGCCTGCGACCTGGCCGAAGTCATCGGCACCGCGATCGCATTGCAGCTTCTGTTCGGCATTCCGCTGATCGGCGGCGCCATGCTGACGGCGCTCGACGCCTTCCTCGTGCTGCTCCTGATGAACAAGGGGTTTCGCTATCTCGAAGCCTTCGTCATCGCGCTTTTGATCATCATCTTCAGCTGCTTCGCCATCCAGATCTTCGTCGCCGCCCCGCCGGCCGGTTCGATCCTGCATGCCATGTTCGTGCCGTCGTCGGAAATCGTCACCAATCCGGCGATGCTCTACATCGCCATCGGCATCATCGGCGCCACCGTCATGCCGCATAATCTCTATCTGCACTCCTCGATCGTGCAGACCCGCGCCTATGAACGCACCGACAAGGGCAAGCGCGACGCCATCAAATGGGCAACGACGGACTCGACCATCGCCCTGATGCTGGCTTTGTTCGTCAACGCCTCGATCCTGATCGTGTCCGCGGTCGCCTTTCACAACACCGGCCACCAGGACGTCGCAGAGATCGGCCAGGCCTTCGAGCTGCTGTCGCCACTGCTCGGCCTCGGCATCGCCTCGATCCTGTTCGCGGTGGCGCTGCTGGCTTCCGGCCTGAACTCGACGGTGACGGCCACGCTCGCCGGCCAGATTGTTATGGAAGGCTTCCTGCGCCTGCGCATCCCCAACTGGGCACGCCGGCTGCTGACGCGCGGCCTCGCCATTATCCCGGTGGTGGTCGTCACCGCGCTCTATGGCGAAAAGGGCACCGGCCAGTTGCTGGTGTTCAGCCAGGTCATCCTGTCGATGCAACTGCCCTTCGCGGTCGTCCCGCTGGTGCAGTTCGTCTCCGACAAGAAGAAGATGGGCAATCTCGCCATTCCGCGCGGCGTCGCAGCCCTTGCCTGGGTGGTCGCCGCGATCATCCTGGTGCTCAACTTCAAGCTGCTCTACGACACCATGTTCGGGGTCGGCTGAGTTCCGCTTCGCCTGGAAACCGGCTGCCCTCTGCGCAGGGGGCAGCCTCGCGACAAATCGGCAATCCGCGCTATGTTTTCCGGCATCATGACCCGGATCGAAGACATCAGGAAATTCTACGCGCGGCTGCTGGCCGCCAATGCCGGCTCGCCCGACCCACGTCTGGAAGCGGCTTTCGCCGACGTGCCGCGCGAAGCGTTTCTCGGTCCCGGGCCGTGGACGGTCGTCGCCGGCAACGGCAAGGTCATAACACCGAGCGCCGATCCGGCTCATATCTATCAGAACGTGCTGGTGGCGCTCGACGACGACAAGGGCATCAACAATGGCGAGCCATTCCTGCACGCCATGTGGATTGGAAAGCTTGAACCGAAACCCGGTGAGGCGGTTTGCCATATCGGCGCCGGCACCGGCTATTACACCGCCGTGCTGGCCCGGCTGGTTTCGCCAGGCGGCATCGTCACCGCTTTCGAACTCGACGAGAAGCTGGCCGATCTGGCGCGGCAAAATCTCGAAGCCTATGGCAATGCGACGGTGGTCCATGGCGATGCCGTGACGACGCCCCTGCCGCCATCCGACATCATCTATGTCAATGCCGGGGTCGCAGCGCCCCCGGCCGGATGGCTGAAGGCGCTGCGGCCAGGCGGCCGCATGATCTTTCCCTGGCGGCCGGCCGAGCGCGTCCCGCTGGCGGTGATGGTGACACGCACGCAAAAAGGCTTCGCCTGCGATCCGTTCATGCGGTCGTGGTTCATTCCCTGTGTCGGCGCCTCGGTCGCGGACCCCGCGGCGATGATCCCCACCGGCGAGCAGGCCGCGCGCAGCCGCTCGATCTGGCTGGCGCAGGACAGGGCGCCGGACGACACCGCCACCGCCATATCAGGCGATGTCTGGTTCTCGTCGGAAAATCTCCACACCGAGCCTCGCAAGCAACGGTGATTTTCCAAAATTTCGTCCTGTCCTGTCGGACCGGTGGCTCGTCGCCCGTCCTTGGGCTGAAGTCCGCCACGACGGCGTGGACCGAAGAACGGGAGCATTGGAATGAGAAAGATCATCTCTGCGACATTCATCAGCCTCGACGGCGTCATGCAGGCGCCCGGCGGCCCCCAAGAGGATCCGGTCGGCGGCTTCAAGTTCGGCGGCTGGACCTTCCATTACTTCGACGAGGCGGGGGGCGCGGCGATGGATGAACTGTTCTCCAAGCCTTTCGCCCTGCTTCTCGGCCGCAGGACCTACGATATCTTCGCCGCCTACTGGCCGTATCAGAAAGATCCGATCGCGGATGCCTTCAACCCCGCGACCAAATATGTCGCGACGCATCGGCCCGACACCCTCACCTGGCAGAACACGCAATCGCTCGGGCCCGATATCGTTGCGGCGTTGCGCCGCCTCAAGCAGGAGGATGGACCCGACCTGCTCATCCAGGGATCGGGCAACCTGATCCAAACGCTGCTCGCCAACGGGCTGATCGACGAGATCCGGCTGATGGTCTTCCCGCTGTTGCTGGGCAAGGGCAAGCGGCTGTTCGGCGACAGCGCGATCCCGGCCGCCTTCAAGCTCATTAAGTCGCAGGCAACCGGCACCGGCGTCATCATGGCGACCTACGAACGCGCGGGCGAGGTCAAGGTCGGGTCGTTTGTCACGGGAGAGCCGTCGGAAGCCGAGCTCGAGCGGCGCAGGAACTGGAAGTAGCAGGACCTGGGTTCCTCGCCCCACGATGAAAGATCGACCCCCCACTCGGTCGAGCTTCGCTCGACACCTCTCCCCGATCGACGGGGGAGAGGAACCCAAGTTCTGAGAAGCTTCAAGCAGCGACTGGTCGCCGCGCCAGCCCTTCCCGTATATGCCGTGCGAATTCCTGCGCCGCGGGACCTACCCCATGCCTCGGCAGATGCAGGTTGATGGCAAAATTCGGCAGCGGCGGCAGGCCGGACTCCGATGGTAATATGTCGAGATCGGCTGGCACCGTGGAGGCCAGCCAGGTGGTGACGGCGAGGTCGGAGCGCACCGTCGCGGTCGTCGCGTCGATGTTGCCGTTCTCGAACACGGTGCGCCACTCCAGCCCATGCTCACCGAGCGCCGCCAGCACAGCCGGCCGGAAAGCGCAGGTGTCGGCGACGATCGAGACCGGCAGCGGCCGCTTGGCGCGGGCAACGCCGCCCTTGGCACCGACCCAGACCAGCCGGTCAACGACGAGGCATTCGCCGGCCGACGGGCCGGCGCATTCCTCGATCACGGCAAGGTCGATGGTCCCGGCCGCAAGGGCAGCAGTCAATTCTGGCGACGAGGCGCAGACCAGCGATATCTCGACCTGCGGATAGGTCTCGGCATAGGTCTTCAGCACCGGCGCCAGCAAGGTGCCGACAAGGTCGTAGGGCACGCCGAGCCGCACCTGGCCGGCCACCGGTGTCCCAGCCATTTCGGCCCAGATCTCGTCATTCAAGGCCAGCAGCCGCTTGCCCCTGCCGAACAGCTGTTCACCGGCGCGCGTCAGCCGCAAGCCGCGCCGGTCGCGCTCGAAGAGGCTCGAGCCGAACGCCTCCTCCAGCCGTTTGACCTGCTGGCTGACAGCACCTTGCGTCAGGTGCAGTGCATTGGCCGCCGCTGTCATGCTGGCCTTGTCGGCGACGGTGATAAAGGTGCGGATCAGCGCCATGTCGAGATTTCGGATCATGGTTGGCATTATGCTTGCTAATGTCAACCATAGCAAACATTGCATTTACTGAAGCTCGTGCGCAGCTACGATGGCAGCCCTCCCACCGAGGACGCCGCATGCTCGAGCCCATTTTCCCGCTCATCCTGTTTGCCATCGTCGCCACCACTACGCCCGGCATCGCCACGACCCTGTCAACGGCATCGGGCGCGCAGTTCGGCTTTCGCCGTTCGGTACCCCTGCTGATCGGCAGCGCCGCCGGCCTCGCCACGGTGACGAGCGCCGCCGCCGCCGGGCTCGCCGGCCTGCTGCTCGCCGTGCCCTCGCTGCAACTGGCGATGAAGGTCACCGGCTCACTTTATCTCGTCTGGCTGGCGATCAAGATCGGCCGCAGCGGACCGCCTAATCTGGATGTGACCATGACCAGGCCGAACAGCTTTCTCGGCGGCGCCGGCATTCAATGGATGAACCCGAAGGGATGTGCGATGGGACTGGGCGCCGCGGCGTCGTTCGCGGCATTGGCTAGCGGACCGATGCAGCTCGCGCTGCTGCTCGGCGCCACTTTCGGCCTCGCGGCCGCCGCCTCGCTGTCGCTGTGGTGCGTGGCCGGCATGGTGCTGGCGCGGCTGCTCAAGACCGAGTGGCAATGGCGCGCGCTCAACGTCGTGTTGGCGCTGGTACTGGCCGCCTCGATCATTCCGATGTGGCGGTCGGTGTAAAGCGCTCAAGCCAAAACCCGCGCCAGCCCCCCACCCTGACCTTCGGTCCGACCTCCCCACAAGGGGGAGGTGGGGAGTCCAGCTTTTCGCACCCCACAAGACCATTGTCGCATGGGCGGACAAGCCGCGTCCCCAACCTTCCCCCTTGTGGGGGTCCGAAGGACGGGCGAGACCCGTGGCTCGCCCCGGCAAGTCGCTGCGAAGCAGCGGGGTGGGGGTCCTGGTTCGCAAAGCGAACCAGCCTCTCAAACGTCAAACCCCGTAACGCGCCGCCGGCTTGTCGGCGTGCAGGCTGCCGTAGAAGGCTTGCCGGGCGCCGAGGAATGTGTCGAGCTTGGCCGCATCGACAAGCGCGGGCACGGTGACCGCCTCGCCTTTGGCCAAGCCGACAAGTGCGGCATCGACCATGTCGTCGGCGGTCATGATGATCTCCTTCGGAACGTTTGCGATATCGGTGCCGGCAAGTTCCCAGAAATCGGTCCGGGTCGCGCCCGGCAGCACCACCTGCACCTTCACATTGGTGCCCTCGACCTCACGGTGCAGGGCTTCGGTGAAGTTGACCACATAAGCTTTGGTGCCGCTGTAGATGCCGCCGAAGGAGGTGTCGAAGGCGAGCACCGAGGCGATGTTGACGATGCCGCCGCGGTTGCGTGCCAAAAGCCCCGGCAGCACGGCGCGGGTTAGACGCGTCAAGGCGATGGTGTTGACCTTGATCATGCGCTCGGCCGCGTCGACATCGGCGGTGGCCACGACGGCCTGGCCGCCGATGCCGGCATTGTTGACCAGCAGTGTGATGCTCTCGTCGGCTGTTACAGCTTGCTCGACGCGGCGCACATCATCGTCGTTTGCAAGATCGGCGCTGATCACGCCGACCTTGCGGCTATAGGTCTGGCGCAGCTTCCCGGCCAGTTCCTCCAGCCGGTCGGCGCGCCGCGCCACCAGCACCAGATCGTAGCCCTGCCCCGCCAGCCGGTCGGCATAGACCGCGCCGATGCCCGACGAAGCACCGGTGACGACCGCCGTGCCTTTGTTGCCCTGTCCACTCATTGTCCTGTTCCTTCTTCAACTGATCTTGTTCGTTTCGAATGACCCCCGGCGCCGTGGCATCTGCCGCGCTGCCGGAAAGCCGCTTGATCTGATTTAGTGGCATATACCACTAATTGTGAAGTAGGCATATGCCACTATCTTGTCAATGAGACGGGCGGGGATTATTTGAGGGGAGCAGCCGGGCCTCATTCGCCGGCGCCAGGGACCATCATGTCAAAGGACAGCCTGCCCGGCCTCACGCTCTGCAACAACGCCGCGCTGCGCCGCGCGGCGCGCAAGCTCGGCAAGTTTTATGATGATGTGGTGGAGCCGTCAGGCCTCAAGGCGACGCAGCAGGGCCTGCTTTACCAGATCCATATGGGCGATGAGCCGGCGATGGGCGCCATCGCCACGTCGCTGATCATGGACCTGTCGGCGCTCGGCCATACGCTGAAACCGCTGATCCGCGACGGCTATGTCGAGACCTTCGCCGACCCGGAGGACCGCCGCGTCAAGCGTGTACGACTGACGCCAAAGGGCCTGGACAAGATCGAGGAAGCGATGAAACTGTGGCAAATCGCCCAGCAGCGTTTCGAGGATGTCGTCGGCAAGGACAAGGCCGAAGATTTGCGCGCGGCTCTGGATGAGATCGCCGCGCTGGATTTTGATCTGCCGCCGGCCACGCCCTAAGGCCAGCGTTTGCCAAAGACTCTACTCGGCAGGCATTTCTACAGGCCGAGCCGCCCAGCGGCCGGCGACCACGACGCCAAGCCCGACGATCGGGAAGATCGCGGCGACCAGGCCGAGATCGGCCGGCGCGCCGTAGCGCAGCACGGCACCACCGACCACGGCACCCAGCGCCACGCCGAGATAGAGCGCCGAGGCGTTGAGCGACAGCACGATCGGGGCGGCATCGGGCGCCAGCTTGATGATGCGGCTCGCCTGCGCCGGCGGGAACGCCCAGCCGACGATGCCCCACGGCACCATCATCGCCATCAGCGCCGGCCCGGCAATATGGTGCGGCAGGAAGGTCGGGATGACCGACAATAAGACCAGCATGGCTGCACTCAGCGCCAGCGACCAGCCGACGGTGCGGGTCGCACCGAACCGGTCGGCGGCCTGGCCGCCGCCAATGTTGCCGATGACGGCGCCGACGCCGAAGGCGAGCAGCATGCCGGGCAGCGCGATCTGGCTGAGACCGCCGCCCTCGATGGCAAGCGGCGCGACATAGGCAAAGACGGTGAAGGCGCCGATCAGCGCCAGCACTGTCGTCAACAGGATCGGCATCACGCCTGGACGCAGCGCTGCCGCCAGCCTGCGCTTCAAGGGCAGCCTGGTGCCGACGATGCCCTGCGGCAGCCGGTACCACAGGATCGCGCCTGCAAGCGCGCCAAGGCCGGCGATGGCAAAGAAGGTACCGCGCCAGCCGGCGACGGTGGCAACGAGCGCGCCGAGCGGCGCACCGAGCGCAACGGCCACAGTGGTGCCGCCGACGACGACGGCGATGGCACGCGCCCGGTGATGATCATCGACCAGCGCTACTGCGGTGCCCTGCGCGGTTGCGGCGAACAGGCCCGACGACAGCGCCATGACGATGCGCGCGACCAGAAGCAGTTCGAAGGAGGAACTCAAGGCCGCGGCGATGTTGCCGATGACGAAGAACACCAGCGTCCACAGGATGACGCGGCGCCGGTCCCATTCGCCGGTCAGCGTCGCCAGGATCGGCGTGCCGACCGCATAGGCGAGCGCGAAGGCGGTAATCAGCGTGCCGGCCAGCGGAATGGAGATGCCGGCATCCGCCGCGATGTCGGGCAGAAGGCTGGAGATGACGAAGCCTTCGGTCGAGATCGTGAACGATCCGAGCGCGAGCCAGAAGAGGCGCTTGTCCATGGCGGGATGTCCTTAGTTCAAAAGTTATTGAACAATTGGACATAACGGGGCATCATGTCAATGAAGCCAGGGAAAAATAGCTGAACCTTCCTGACAGCCCTGTGTCAGCACAGGCCGGGCGGGGTTCGCGCGAGACGGAGAAAGGCCATGTGGAGCCAACAATGATGGATGCGTTGAAATCGGACCCGACTGTGCTTAGTTTCGAGCCATGACCTTGCCACACCCCAATACGGACCAGATCAGCCTGCCGATCGTGCTTGGCGTGCTCGGCGACCCGACGCGGCTTGCCATCGTGCGCTATCTCGCCAGCAAGCAGGGCGTGCCGCTGAACTGCAGCCAGTTCCTCGATTTCGGCTCGAAGACCAATCTGAGCTACCACCTCGCCAAATTGCGCGAGGCCGGCGTCACCCGCGCCGAGGTGGTCGGCACCAACCGCATGATCACACTGCGCCGGGCCGATCTCGACGCCCGCTTCCCCGGCCTGCTCGACAGCGTCATCGCCGCCGCCGGCGACGATCCCGCACTGCCGGCGGTTGGCGGCCACGATATCGAAGTGCACGCCCGACCCTGAAGGACTTGGGTTCTTCGCCCACGAACGTGGGGAAAAGGAAAAGCGGCGTCACACAGGAGCTTCCCGAAATGCGCATCGCCGTCCTCGCCGACATCCACGGCAATGTGCTGGCGCTCGACGCCGTGCTTGACGACCTGCGCCGGCGCGGCGGCGCCGACCTGACCGTCAATCTCGGCGACAGCGTTTCCGGCCCGCTATGGCCGCGCGAAACGATGGAACGGCTGCAGGCGCTGAACCTGCCGACGGTGCGCGGCAACCACGACCGCCGTGTTGCCGCCGACCCCGCTGATGACACCATGTGGCCCTCCGACGTCTATGCGCAGGAGCGGCTGACCGAGGCACAGCGCCAGGTGCTGTTCGCCCAGCCGTTGACGCTGGAGATCGCACCCGGAATCATCGCTTTCCACGCCCGTCCCGACCATGACGAGAAATATCTCACTGATACCATCGTCAATGGCCAGTTGGTGCGCGCGCCGCTGACGGCAATCCGGCGGCGGCTGAAGGCGCTCGACCCGGCTTGCCGCATCGCGCTGTGCGGCCACAGCCACCGCGCGGAACTGATCCGCGTCCCCGACGGTCCCGTCATCTTCAATCCGGGCAGCATCGGCTGCCCTGCCTATGACGATTCCACGCCGCCGGCGCATGTCTCCGAGCAGGGCTCGCCGCATGCGCGCTACGGCATCGTCACCTCGGGCAGCAACGGCCAGCCCGACGGCTTCGAGGCCATCGCCGTCGACTACGATCATGAGGCGGCCGCCAGGCAGGCCGAACAAGCGGGCCGGCCGGAATGGGCTCACGCGCTCAGAACCGGGTTCATGCCCCTGCCCGGCTGAAGGCTGGCGAAACGGCGGCCCGAATTTTCGGGCTTACATGGCGCCGCGTCGTCCCTTATAAAACCGGCCGGGCTTGCGGCGGGCTCGATCCGCCGGCACGGTATCAGCGCACGGCCAAACGATGAGGCGCACAGTTACGCTCCGAACAATCCTCCATGCGCTGATTGCTGCTCCGCTGCTGATGACGGCGTGGCCGGTGATTGCCCCCGCTATGGCTGAAGAGATGGCCCAAGAGGCGCCGGAGCTCGTCATCTCCGTCGTTACCGGCCTGGCGCCGGACGACCTTCTCAAGGTCCGCACCACCGCATCGCCGGTCGCCACGGTCGAGGCGCGGCTGAGCAGCGGCGACATGGTCACCAATCTCGGCTGCAACGACATCAACGGCTACAAATGGTGCAAGGTCGAAAGCACGGGCAAGGAGAAGCTGAGCGGCTGGGCACCGGCGCGCTATCTCATCCCTCTCAATCCGACCCCCTATGTCGAAGGTGAGCCAAGACCGGCCGATGCGCCGGTGGTTGCCTCCACCGGCAGCGGCAAGGAGGCCGGGCAGGCCTCGGCACCGGACCAATCGCAGGCCATCGGCTCAGCTGACAGCGCGCCGGTCGCACCGCCCGACCTGACGGCGCGGCTTGGCGGCGCCGGTCCGGCAGCCGAAAGCACGCCGAAATCGCCAGAGGAAATCGGCCACGCCGCCATGCAGGATGCGTACCTACTGGCGCTGGCGGCGCCTGACGTCCCGCTTGATTCCGCTCCGACGCTGGCTTCTGGCCCCGAAATTCCTTGCGCCCGCTATGTCGGCCAGCCGATGGAGCGCTGCAAGGTCAGCGTGGTGCACAGCGCCGACAAGGCGAACATCACTGTGACCTGGCCCGACGGCGGCACGCGCATCATCTCTTTCCGTGCCGGCCAGCCGGCCGGTTCCGACGCGCCCGGCGACTTCCGCTTCACCAGGGAAGGCAGCCTCAACATGATCCGTGTCGGCGTCTCGGAGCGGTTTGAGATCACGGATCAGTTGGCGCTGGGGAATTAGAATTTATGGGAGTAAGGGAGTAGGGGAATAAGGGAGTGTGTTTGGAATGCCCTCGAACCCAACCTACTCCCCTACTCCCCTACTC
>NZ_RZQT01000132.1:0-16896 GCF_003998485.1 Mesorhizobium sp. M7A.F.Ca.CA.001.04.2.1 | reverse complement strand
GATCAGCCGGAACCAACTGATCCAGCGTTACCATCTCGAGCGCGGTCTGTTCAGGGGCGGGTCGCTTCAACATGACCCAGTGAATCAAAAACCCCCGGCAAATGCCAGGGGTTTGTCAGCAGCCTGAGGCCGGAAGCCCGGCCCTATTGCGCTGCGGTCAATACCAGCGGCGGGAGGTATCGTTCGTCGATTGAGCAATGGCGAAGCCGGCCAGAAAGCCGAGCAGGCCGATCACGCCGACCAAAGCTGTCGTCGTACCAGGATTCTCGCGCGCGACTTCCGAAACAGCCTGGGCTTGGCTGCGCAGTTGTTGCGCCGTACGCGAAGCGCGGTTCGCCGCGGTGTCGTACAACTCGGACGCCTGTTCGCTGGCGTCATCGAGCATCTCCGCGCCCCGCGCCGAAATGCTCTTGTTGATCTTGGTGATCTCCTTGCGCAGTTCGGCAATCTGCTTTTCCAACGTCTTCTGGATGTCGTCGATATCGGGGGTGTCGGATTTGTTGGTGTCAGCCATGAAGCGGTTCCTCTGGTTGGTGACCAAGAGAACGGCGTCGACGCGAATTCGTTCCGGTCTGTGGCGGCTGCCTGCCTCCAGACCGGACCTCAATGCCTGCGGAATTCTTGTCCCGCGCGACTGTCGGACAAAGCTACCCTGCCCGTTCGATGCGGATGACCTGCGGTTTGTCGGTCAGATGTCCGTCCTTGGTGATGCCGTCTACCGCCTTGCGCACGGCGGCCTCCGTCGTCTCGTGGGTGACAAGGATCACCGTCTTCTGTGCCGCCGCCTCGCCGTTGACTGCGTGCTGGACGATCGATTCCAGCGAGATGTCATTGTCGGCCATGCGCTTGGCGATTGCCGCGAACACGCCGATGCGGTCGTGCACGGTCAGCCGGATGAAATAACCGCCGGCATGGCTGCGCATCTGCGCCTTCTTGTAGGGTTTCAGCTCCTTGGCCGGCCGGCCGAAGACCGGACCATGCTGGAAGCCTGGCCGGCTCTTGGCGATGTCGGCGATGTCGCCGATGACGGCCGATGCGGTGGCGTTGCCGCCCGCCCCGGGGCCGGACAGCAGCAGCTCACCCAGAATGTCGGTCTCGATCGCCACCGCATTGGTGACGCCATGCACCTGCGCGATGACCGATGCGGTCGGCACCATGGTAGGATGCACGCGCTGCTCGATGCCGCTCTCGGTGCGCTGGGCGACACCCAGCAGCTTGATCCGGTAGCCAAGATCGGCGGCCGCGCGGATGTCGGCCTGGGTGATGTTGGAAATGCCTTCCATGTAGATGTCGTTGGCGGCGATCCTGGTGCCAAAGGCAAGGCTGGTCAGGATCGACAGTTTGTGCGCCGTGTCGTGGCCCTCGATATCGAAGGTCGGATCGGCCTCGGCATAGCCCAGCCGCTGCGCGTCCTTCAGGCAAGCATCGAACGAGATGCCCTCGGCCTCCATGCGGGTCAGGATGTAGTTACAGGTGCCGTTGAGGATGCCGAACACGCGGGTGACCGAATTGCCGGCCATCGCCTCACGCATCGTCTTGATGACGGGAATGCCGCCCGCCACCGCCGCCTCGTAGTTCAGAAGCACGCCCTTCTTCTCGGCGATCTCGGCCAGCGCCACGCCATGCTTGGCCAGCAGCGCCTTGTTGGCGGTGACGACGTGACGGCCGGCTTCGAGTGCCGTCTTCACCGATGAGCGCGCCGGGCCCTCGTCGCCGCCGATCAGTTCGACGAACACGTCGATTTCTGCGGTCTGGGCCATCTTGACCGGATCGTCGAACCACTTTGCAGAGCTCAGATCGACGCCCCGATCGCGCTTGTGGTCGCGCGCCGAGACGGCGGTGACGATCACGTCACGGCCGCACTGGCGGGTCAGTTCCACCGCTTTGTCGCGCAGCACGCGCCCCACCGATGCACCGACCGTGCCGAGGCCGGCAATTCCAACACGCAATGCTTCAGCCATGTCCGGCGACGTCCCTCAAAGTCAGATCGAATTTGCGTGCGGCAAGCTTACCGGTGAGCGGAGAGCGGCACGACATTGTTGGGCTGCTTGGCGCTGGTCGACAGGAAGCGCTTGATGTTGCGCGCCGCCTGCCGGATCCTGTGCTCGTTCTCGACCAGAGCAACGCGCACGAATTCGTCGCCATGCTCGCCGAAGCCGACACCGGGCGCCACGGCCACGTCGGCATGTTCGATGAGCAGCTTGGAGAATTCGAGCGAGCCGAGATGCTTGAACGGCTCCGGGATCGGCGCCCAGGCGAACATCGATGCCGCCGGTGCCGGAATGGTCCAGCCGGCGCGGCCGAAGGCGTCGACCATCACGTCGCGGCGCTTATGGTAGATATCGCGCACCTCGGCGATATCGGCGCCGTCGCCGTTGAGCGCGTGTGCCGCCGCCACCTGGATCGGCGTGAAGGCGCCGTAATCGAGGTAGGACTTCACCCGCGTCAGCGCCGAGATCAGCCGCTCGTTGCCGACGGCAAAGCCCATGCGCCAACCGGGCATGGAGAAGGTCTTCGACATGGAGGTGAATTCGACGCAAACGTCGATCGCGCCAGGCACCTGCAGCACCGAAGGCGGCGGATTGCCGTCGAAATAGATCTCCGAATAGGCAAGGTCGGACAGGATGATGATGTCGTTCTTCTTGGCGAAGGCGACCACATCCTTGTAGAAATCGAGCGAGGCGACCAGCGCTGTCGGGTTCGACGGATAGTTGAGGATCAGCGCCAGCGGCTTCGGGATCGAATGCTTGACACCGCGCTCGAGCGCCGGGATGAAACCGTCGTCCGGCTCCACCTGCAGCGAGCGGATGACGCCGCCCGACATGATAAAGCCGAAGGCATGGATCGGATAGGTCGGGTTCGGGCACAGGATCACGTCGCCGGGCGCGGTGATCGCCTGCGCCATGTTGGCAAAGCCTTCTTTCGAGCCAAGCGTGGCCACCACTTGCGTGTCGGGGTTGAGCTTCACGCCGAAGCGCCTCCCATAGTAGGCGGCCTGGGCGCGGCGCAGGCCCGGAATGCCGCGCGACGAGGAATAGCGATGCGTGCGCGGGTCGCGCACGACCTCGCACAATTTGTCGACGATAGCCTTGGGCGTCGGCAGGTCCGGATTGCCCATGCCGAGGTCGATGATGTCGGCGCCACGCGATCGGGCGCTGGCCTTGAGCCGGTTGACCTGCTCGAACACGTAAGGCGGAAGCCGGCGAACCTTGTGAAATTCTTCCATGGCAGTTCCAGACAGCGAAGGGGTGTTGGGCGCGCGCTATATACTTATTTGCAGGTAGGGTCGAGGGCGGGGTCGCATTTGGCTTCGATCTGCTTCAGCGTTTCGTCGCCATGCTTCTTGGCCAGATCCGTCAGCGCCGCCTGGTTGGCGACCTTGGGGCCGCCGCCCTTTGCCGCCTGCGCATTCTCATCCGCCTTCAATTGCGCGAGCTTGGCGTTCTTCTCGGCTTCGGTGAACTGCGGCGCCGCCACTTGCGGCTTGATGTTCAGGTTCGGGAAGGTGCCGGTATCCTTCGGTCCCGCACCCACAGCGACAGGCGTCGGGCCATTCGTGTTGGTACTCGAGCACCCGGCAATGCCGATGAGGACGATCGCCGCGCCGATGCGGCAAAAACGTCCGGAACCGAAAAAAACAGTCTCGCCAATATTAATCGTCATATTGTTTCCTTGGCAGCCGAGGTAGAGCGAGATTGGCCCGGTCGGATGTCCCATGTTAATATGTCAAGAAAAGGCCTCGGGAGGAACCCCGCCAACCATGTCCAAAACACCCGATTCGGGCAAAGCGGAAGATGACCAGCCTTCGACCGTCGAGCAATATCTGGTGAAGGACCCGGAACGCTTCGCCCTGAACATGGCGCGCATGATCGAGCAGGCCGGCAAGGCCGCTTCCGCCTGGGCCGAGCCGCGCGAAAAAGGCGACGTGCGCGACCATGTGGCCGAGCCCGTCGTCGATATGGTGAAGACCTTTTCCAAGCTCAGCGAATACTGGCTTGCCGATCCGCAGCGCGCGCTGGAAGCGCAGACGCGGCTGTTCTCCGGCTATATGACGGTCTGGGCCAACGCCATTCAGCGCACCAGCAACGCCGCGCAAGACACCGAAGACGCGGTCAAGCCGGAGCGCGGCGACAAACGCTTCCTCGACCCGGAATGGGGCCGCAACGCCTTCTTCGATTTCCTCAAGCAGGCCTATCTCGTCACCTCGCGCTGGGCGGCCGATCTGGTTGAGCACGCCGAAGGTCTTGACGAGCACACCCGCCACAAGGCCGGCTTTTACGTCAAGCAGGTGTCCAACGCCATCTCGCCGTCGAATTTCATCCTGACCAATCCGGAACTGTTCCGCGAAACCGTCGCCTCGAACGGCGAAAACCTGGTGCGCGGCATGAAGATGCTGGCCGAGGACATCGCCGCCGGCAAGGGCGACCTGAAGCTGCGGCAGGCCGACTACTCGCCCTTCGAGATCGGCAGGAACATCGCCACCACTCCCGGCAAGGTGGTCGGCCGCAGCGACGTCGCCGAAATCATCCAGTACGAACCGGCGACCGAGACGGTGCTCAAGCGGCCCCTGCTGATCTGCCCGCCATGGATCAATAAATTCTACATCCTCGATCTGAACCCGCAGAAATCCTTCATTCGCTGGGCGGTTGAACAGGGCCACACCGTGTTCGTCATCTCCTGGGTCAATCCGGACGAGCGCCACGGCACCAAGAGCTGGGAAGCCTATATCCGCGAGGGTCTGCAATACGGCCTCGACACGGTCGAGAAAGCCACCGGCGAACGCGACGTCAACGCGATCGGCTATTGCGTCGGCGGCACGCTCCTGGCGGCTGCACTGGCGCTGATGGCGCAAGAGGGCGACGACCGCATCAAGTCGGCGACCTTCTTCACCACGCAGGTCGACTTCACCTATGCCGGCGACCTGAAGGTGTTCGTCGACGAAGAACAGGTCGCGGCAGTGGAAAAGTCGATGAGCGAAAAGGGCTATCTCGACGGCACCAAGATGGCGACCGCCTTCAACATGCTGCGCTCAGGCGACCTGATCTGGCCCTATGTCGTCAACAACTACATGCGCGGCAAGGATCCCCTGCCCTTCGACCTGCTCTACTGGAATGCCGATTCCACCCGCATGGCCGCGGCCAACCACTCTTTCTACCTGCGCAACTGCTATCTTGAGAACAACCTTTCGCAAGGCACGATGGAACTGGCGGGCCGCACGGTCTCGCTCGGCGACATCACGATCCCGGTCTACAACCTCGCCTCCAAGGAAGATCACATCGCGCCGGCGCTTTCGGTGTTCCTCGGCTCGAAATATTTCGGCGGCACGGTCGAGTATGTGATGGCCGGGTCGGGCCATATCGCCGGTGTCGTCAATCCGCCGGCATCCAACAAATACCAGTATTGGACCGGGGGTACGCCGACGGGCGACTTCAGCCAGTGGATAGCCAATGCCACCGACCATCCAGGATCCTGGTGGCCGCACTGGCAAGGCTGGATAGAGGCCAAGGACAACACCCGCGTGCCTGCCCGCAAACCGGGCAAGCATATGAAAACCTTGGGTGATGCTCCGGGCACCTATGTGAAGGTCCGTGTGTAACGGACTGTAATGTGTGGTGAGTTGACGGGCCGCCAAAAGCGGGCGAAATGGTGTCGTCAACCATCAAGCGGCCGTAATTCGGCAATCACTGCAAAAATACTTCCAGGCTTGCGGATTTGACACAGGTCTCGTTTCCGGATCGGAGACAAAGGTCACCTTGGCAGCGACGCATGCATGCCGCGCCAAGATATGCCGACCGGACATCGAGGGGGAATTTGACTTTGAAATCAGCAGGATGGAGCCTCGCAAAGGGAGAACGCCGCGCCATTGTGGCAGCGCTCTGCTCCTTGCTTCTGGCCTCCTGCACTTCGGCTGGCGACCCGGCAATGTCGGTCGGAATGCCCGGCTACAATGCCACCGCATCGGATGTAAACGCGGCCTCCAGCGGCAAGGCGATCGCCGCCTCCGATTCGTCTGATGTCACGACGGAGCAGACGACCGTGATGACGGCAAGCGACACGGCGCTGCCTGAAAAGGTCGCCTATGTGCCTGTGTCCAAACCGGGAGCTGCCTTTCCGCTGACCATGCCGGCGGGCGCCGAAACCATCGTTGGAAACACGCCGCAGTCGCTGACGCAGCAGGCACAGACCGCGCAGCAGACCGATGCGGTCGCCCAGCAGATCGCCGCGGCCGACGGCGACGTGGCGGCGCCGAAGCCCGCTGCCGCTCCGGCCATGAACAACCCGGTCTATGTGACGGCTGGCGAGATGCCGCAGGCCGAAGCACCAAAGAAGAAAGGCTTCCTCGCCTCGATGTTTGGCGCAACGCCAGCCTCGGCGACACCAGCCCCCCTCATCAGCAACGCCCGGACGGGCGAGCAGCCCCCGGCGCAGGCAAAAGCGACGCCAGCAGCGGCAAAGCCGATCATCACGCTTGCCTCGGCCAATTCCACGGCCAAGCCGGTACAGCTGGCTTCGCTCGGTGGCGATAGCGGTCACATCACCGGCAGCGATGCCCTGCCCGGCGTGCGCCAGACGGCCCTGTTCGAGATCAAGCGCAAGTCCGGCCTCGATGACGAAAGCGACGTCGACCTCAACGAGGATGAGGGGCCAGTGGGCGGCTCCTATCAGGTTGCGTCCGCCGCCGGCATGGCCCGGCTGGCGCCCAACGGGCTGCTCAAGCAGAACGAAAGCGTCGATGTGGCCTGCCTGAAGCCGTCGCTGGTGCGCGTGCTGAAGACGATCGAAGGCCACTACGGCCGCAAGATGACGGTGACGTCAGGCTATCGCGACCCGGCCCGCAACCGGCGCGCCAACGGCGCCAAGAATTCGCTGCACATGTATTGCGCCGCCGCCGACATCCAGGTTCCCGGCGTTTCGAAATGGGAACTGGCGAGCTACATCAGAAGCATGCCCGGTCGCGGCGGTGTCGGCACATACTGCCACACAGAATCGGTTCACGTCGACGTCGGTCCCGAGCGCGACTGGAACTGGCGCTGCCGCCGGCGCAGCGGCGGTGACGGCTAGCAGCGCTATTTGACGGCCTACGCCTGTCAGCCGCCAAGGCCGTTCCGGCAATATCGTTCCAGCCTCCTGAACATTCGAGATAGGCCGAAGCGTCCCCAACTTCGTCATCCTCGGGTCTTCGCGACGGAGCGCTCCTTGCTCCGCCCGTGGATGACGAAACGATGGGTGTCGCCGCTAATCGTCAAGCCTGCCAACCCTCGGCAAAACCGTTGATTTGGCAGGCCTGGAAAAAAGTTGTCCAAGGTGGCACCTGACGGGTTGCCGGTTGCGCACAACGCCAGTATAAGCCGCTTCGTCTGAGCGCGCCCATCGTCTAGCGGTTAGGACACCGCCCTTTCACGGCGGTAACAGGGGTTCGATTCCCCTTGGGCGTACCAGAAAAATTTGCGTTTGGCGCAAACCTCCCTCCCAATGTCGGCAATTTCGCTTGGCTCTCTGCTGCTCTCTTCAACTGACGCGCAGTCTTCCGCGATCACACCATAGGCCAACGCGGCCACACGGGTCATAATCCTGCTACAAAGTGGTCGATTCCTAAGGGATGTAGCCGCTCCAAGAGCCCGCCGCAGGTCGCCCCCGTGGCGGGCTTTTTATTGCACGGTCGAGTTGGGCTTTCACGGCATTGCGACAACGGGGCGAAGCCCCGAGTGGCAAGTCCGTATTTATTTGCCTGGTTTGCGTGCGGGAGCCTACATGAGAACGGGTCGCGCGCCGCTCAAGAGGACCCTCTTCAGCGCTTCAACCGGCATCCGACAGTGCAAAGTCAAAAGCCTGTTATGATCCACGGATTGGAGTCGTATCCGAGACGCGGCTCTGCCTTTGCGCCGCTGTCTTCCGATTTGGCGGTTCCGGTGAAACCGCAGTCCAGATTTGCAACGGGCTTCTTGGCCGACGGTTTCGTGGAACACAAGGCGGCAGCGTCACTGACCGCCGCCTTCTTTTCCTTGGCAACAGCGACACCGGTCGCAGCGAAAACAACAGCCGCGCACAATACAGCCACTCTCATTGGAACCCCCACATTGCACCCGACAGATGGTCGAACATGACGTAACGTAATCTTAATATTAGCACTAACGAATATATTAGCTAGCCCCGTGGCATAAAAAGCAGGCCGAGTGCCAAGCTTGCGCCACGACCGCCAAACCGGTGCCATCTGGACACCAGCCGGCATGAGTCGCATTCTGCTCGTGGGGAGAAGGGCATGGATAAACTAAACATAGGAGCTGATCAGGCCAAACGCTGGCGCGACCGCGCCCTGCGCGGCCGACGGAGGCGTCTGTCGCACAACATCGTGTCGTGGGCGCTGATCCTGATAGCTATAGCCATTCTCGGTGGTCTGATCACGCTCAAGGCGTACAAGTAAGCAGAGCCCCGGCGCGCGAGGCTATCAGGCCACAGCCTAGCCGCTGCCAAGCAGCGGCACGGTAACGGTTGTCGCGTAGTTGATCGGGAAGGAACTGAAGTAGGGGAAGTCGATGACGAAGGCATAGGCGGCGGTCAGATGCGCCATGCGGAAGCCACCGCTCACCGGGTCGATGGCGATCGTGACGTTCACGTCCTTGAACCCCAAGGCCTGCAATTTCTGCGTGGCGATCGATTGAATGTCGGCTTGGGTCAGCGTGTTCTTAAGCTGCAGCGAGCGCGCTGACGTCTCCAGCGTATAGCGAACACTGGAGACCGAGTGCATCGACCAGCCAAAGGCGAATATTCCGAACAGCAGCATGACAAGGAAGGGGGCGATCAGCGCGAACTCCAGCCCGGCCCCGCCCGATCGATCCCGCCGCAACGCGCTTACCCTAGCGGACACGGATCACCTCCTGGTGACCGATGACGGTGGGAGCGGCAAAGGTGCCGAAGGCAATTGGCGGCACCCAGGTGCCCGATGCCTGTATCTGGACATAGATCGACGGCACCTTGGACCCACTGCACATGGTGGAAGCGTCGACCACGGTCGTGCCGCACATACGGATGTGGCTTAGCGTGACCTGGCCGTCTTCCGGCCGATTTTCCCAGCTCGCAATGGCAAGGGCCCGGGTCGCCGCATCATCGGTCGATCCGCTCATGACCAGGTTCGCGGCCGTCTTCACACCGGCGCGCATCGACAGTGAACTCGTTACGTAGGACCAGCCGTCCAGAATACCAAGCAGCACCAGGCACAGAATGGGCAGCACCATCGCGAACTCGACCGCCGCAACGCCCGAATCATCGCCAAGGATCGGCATCGACCGGCGCCCCACGGAGCTACTCGGACAGTGCCACGGACCGCGCGGCTGGAATGTTGGGCACTCCGAGGCTCGAGCAATCCTGATTGATGGTTGAATTACCGGACCATTGAATCGTATTTGCGACGACCCTGGTGCAGCCGCCATTGCCCGAGAAGTTGCCAAGATAGCTCACTTGCTGCTTGGGGAAATAGATGGCCCCGGTCAAAAGCGAGTCCGCTGTGCCGTTGAATGTGCTGGATGCACTCATGCCGGTCCTGTCGCCGTAGAACAGAACGCCTGAGTAGGTGCCCGAAGTCGCCGCGCTGAGCTTCACGGACGCATTGCCATTCATGCTGACGGTCGAGCTGCCCGACATGAAGATGGTCACCCCGGCGCCGGTGATGGCCGCGTTGGCGTTTATCTTGAGATTGCCCTGGACGACATAAACGCCGGGCGAAAGCGTGACGTTGCCCTTCAGGTTCATGCCGCTGCAATAGGTGCCTGGAC
Organism: Mesorhizobium sp. M7A.F.Ca.CA.001.04.2.1; assembly: GCF_003998485.1. Lineage (NCBI taxonomy): Bacteria > Pseudomonadati > Pseudomonadota > Alphaproteobacteria > Hyphomicrobiales > Phyllobacteriaceae > Mesorhizobium > Mesorhizobium sp. M7A.F.Ca.CA.001.04.2.1. Next base: position 7,126 of record NZ_RZQT01000132.1, on the reverse strand, counting down.
CGAGCGTCGCCTTGTTGTCGTTCAGGCAGGGGGTCGCGGCCACCGGGGCCGGCAGGTCGACAAAGGGATCGCCGGCAGGCAGTGCCTGGGTGATCGGGGCCGCGCAGACGGTGGTGACGGGATTGCTGAGAGAGACACCGCCCGCCGATATCAGGCAATCGGCCTGCAGACCGGCCGCGCCCTGAAGCTTGATGGCGTCGGAGGCGATGGAATTGGACATGACCGAGCAGCCGGTGAGCTTAACGCTGGTGCTGCCGGAAAACAGCACCGCCTGCGACGCGGACGGATCGAGCGCGAGCATGCAAGCACTCGAGGCATCGGTAATGACGGCCACCGCCCTCGCCTGTTCGGGAACCTTGTCCTGTGTGAAGATCAGGGTGAACATCCGGTCGAGCTTCTGGCCGACGATCACCTCGACCGCTTTCTTCGCCGTATTCGGTCCGGACGCGGGCGGCGTATTGACGACGATCGTGCCCGAGCCCAGCCCGTTCGACGCCGCGGACTGGGTCGCGGCCGCGACGATCGTCGGCTTGTCGGAACCCGAAATCTGTTCGAGCGCTCCGGCATAGGCGGCTGCATCGGCCGTCGCCTGCAATCTCAGGCTGTTGTAGTACCAATAGGAGGTCTCGACGCCGAAGCCCGCAGCGCCGACAACGACCGGCAAGGTGAGGGCAAAAATGGTGGCGACGTTTGCGCCCGTGCTCCGGCGCATGGCGTCCATTCCAAGCCGAACACGGGTGAAGCTATTCAAGGCCATGGCTTAAATTAGAAAGCACGCATAAATGAACGAATGGCTAAAAAGTTCGGTGCATTTTTGAGCAGTGGTCCATTGGCTTCAAAAAAGAAGTGCTTCGCTGGCTGATCAACGCGCGAGCGCACTTCCTGGCAAGCGAGAAGGGCTAGGGCCAGCGGGAGGCGGCGAGAGAGCATCGATGTCCTAGAGCATCCGCCTGCGATAGGCGGCCATGGGTTCGCACCCGATCAGCGAACTTGCCGTCGAAGGCAGCAAACACCGATGTATTGCTGCTCGCACTATTGGAGAATGCAGTGGGAAGCCAAAGCTGTGCAGGATTTCTTCAAGCGGAAAGAATCGGCATCGGCTCCGCAACCACCCCGGCCGACATCTCTCTTTGCACGGCCAGGAAGAACCTGCGCACTTCGTCGCCGGCTGCCGTTCTGTCCCTGCCCGATCCGACGACGAGATCGAGCAACTCCGACGCCTTGGCCCTCCAGAACGAGGTGGCGGGCTCGCCATGCAGGTTGCCGAGCTTGGCAGCAACCTCTCTGACCAAGAATACCTGACGGTCGATCGGGAATGCACGGATTTTTTCTGGGGACATCTTCCGAACGATGAGACTGACGCAACGAATCAACCATTGCCAACAAGCAATGGCGTAACCGGGAAGGTGGAAACGGAAGCTTAACGGCGCTGACGTGGGTGCAGCGTGGAGCGGTCGTCGGGACGAAAAGGGCGCAGCCCTGCGCTCACGACATCGCCGTGTGCGTTCAAACGCGATCGTTGACGTAGGAACCGGGGCAGGCGAACGGCGACGGCCCTCAGGCCTGGAGCGCCCTCGCCTCACCGCCGCGCTTGCGCGGCGTCATCATGTCCCTGGCCATCAGTCCGCTGGCCCGGCAAAACGCCATGAACGCCCGGCAAGCATCCTCGGTCTTGACCACGTCTACCGTGGCCCCAAAGCAGGCGTTGAAGGCTTTCTGGTAGATCGGGCCCTGACGGCGCGCAGGCCAGTCCTGGAGAAAATCGAGCGCCTGTTCGACGCCGTAGATCTCCTCGACCGGCAGGCCGGGCGCGGGCGCTATGCGCACCGGCACCTCGAATTGCAGTCTGTCCATTTCCTGTCTCCCGAACTGGCGCCACCGCAGCAACGCCGTTCGTCGTCAAAAGTTGCTTTGACCGGCTTTTGGCCCAGAAATGTGTCGTCACTTGGGTCGCTGAACCGCCCATGCAAGGCGAATATCTCGAACTGTGCGGGTGCATCGGGCAGTTCTTCCTTGAACCTTTTGCCCTCAAGTGCCAAATCTGGGGAGATCTTCACGTCGGCTCCTGCAGGGCCCTACCCGCTACACGGACAAAATGGTCACCTATCTCGACGCTGCCACGGCCCCGCTCAGAAATACCGGCCAGATCCGCCTCTATGGCGAGGACGGCTTTGCCGGCATGCGCAAGGCATGCGATCTCACCGCGCGCTGCCTCGACGAGCTGGTGCCGATGGTCCAGCCCGGCGTCACCACCGAAGCAATAGACCGCTTCGTCTTCGAATTCGGCATGGACCACGGCGCGCTGCCGGCGACGCTCAACTATCGCGGCTACACGAAATCATCCTGCACCTCGATCAACCATGTCGTCTGCCATGGCATTCCCGACAACAAGCCGCTCAAGGATGGCGACATCGTCAACATCGACGTCACCTACATCCTCGACGGCTGGCACGGCGATTCTTCGCGCATGTATCCGGTCGGCACGATCAAGCGCGCCGCCGAGCGGCTGCTCGAAGTCACGCATGAATGCCTGATGCGCGGCATTGCGGCGGTCAGGCCGGGCGCCCGCACCGGCGCCATCGGCGCCGCCATCCAGACCTTTGCCGAAGGCGAGCGCTGCTCGGTGGTGCGCGACTTCTGCGGCCACGGCGTCGGCCAGTTGTTCCATGACGCGCCGAACATCCTGCATTACGGCAGCGCCAATGAAGGCGTCGAGATGCGGCCAGGCATGATCTTCACCATCGAGCCGATGATCAATCTGGGCAGGCCGCACGTGAAGGTTCTGTCGGATGGCTGGACCGCGGTGACGCGCGACCGTTCACTGTCGGCGCAGTACGAGCACACGATCGGCGTGACCGACACAGGGTGCGAGATTTTCACGCTGTCGCCCAAAAAGCTCGATCGCCCCGGCCTGCCGGCTTAGAGCGCATCTTGCCCAGCGGGAGGCCGTCTATGCCGACTGCACATCCGCGGCATTCGGCAGGTCGATGGTAACGACCAGTCCGCTGGGCTGGTTGTCCTCCAATTCGATCCTGCCGCCGTGCCCCTGGACGATGTCGGCAACGATCGAGAGGCCCAGACCGAAGCCATGCTTCGACGCAATGCCGCGCGACGCATCTTCCTTGAAGAATGGTTCGAAAACACGGGCACGTGCCGTCATCGGAATACCCGGCCCGTCGTCCCCTACCGTGATGCGCGCCGCCGTGCCGGTCGCTGTCAAGGCGACAGTGACATTGCCAGCGAATTTGACCCCGTTGTCGCAAAGATTGGCGATCGCACGCGCCAATGCATTGGGCTTGCACCAGCCCAGAAGCCGGTCCGGCCCGGAATATGAGACAGGAAATCCGACATCGGTGAATTCGGCGCAGACGGTTTGCAGAACGCTGGCAATGTCGGCGCGCTGCAGCTTCTCCGTCGAAACATCGTTGCGCAGGTAGGTAAGGGTCTCATCGATCAAGATTTCGATGTGCTGGACATCGGACAGGATTGCGGTTCGGATTGGGCCATCATCCATGCGCTCGGCGCGAAGCCGCAGCCGCGTCAAAGGCGTGCGCAGATCATGACTGACGCTGCGCAACATGCGCGTGCGGTTTTCGATCATCGTGCGGATACGCGTCCTCATTCTGTTCAGGGCGCGCACCAAGCCCACCATTTCAATGGAGCCGTGTTCGACGAAGAGCTGGTCGCCATTCTCGATCTCGGCCGAACCGACTGCCGCCGAGATGCGCTTCAACGGATCCGTCACGGCCCAAACCGCAAACAGCCAGATCAGCACGGGCAAGGCAACGAAAGCCATGAACCTGTAGAACGAGGCACGGACGAGGCCCGATGTCAGCCAGGAATCGGGCATGCCGAAATGGGCCAGGACGTCCTGCTGGTCGAGGTCGATGACAAACGCGTATCGGCCGCCGATCCTTATCCAGCGTCCCTCAACCGTCCCCCTGTCGATACGCAAAAGCCATTCGACACTTCGCCATTGCAGATAGGATTGGGCAACGCCGGTTATCCGGTCCTTGGGCAATATCTCGAAATCAAAGCCGGCCCGCTTTGCTGTCGCCAGAATTGCGCCACGCGCCTGCGCCGGCGTTTCTTGCAACAAGGCAGCAACAACGGCCGCACGCCTGGCGTTATCTTCCGCGGCGGGAAGATCGGCATTCTCTATGAAACTCTCGACGACCGAACCGACGAACATGATCACGATCACCGCGATGAAAATGATTGCCACAAACTGCCCACGCACGGACTGTGGCAAGAAACGGCGGATGAAATCCCTCATGCTTCCTCCACCGTCGCGGTGAAGATGTAGCCACCCAACCGAACGGTCCTCAAAAGCACCGGATCGCGCGCATCCTTTTCGATCTTCCTGCGGATTCGACTGATATGGACATCGACGCTACGCTCGATCGGCCCCGCGAGCCCGGCATGGGTTACGCCCAGAAGTTCCTCACGAGAGAGAACCCGGCCTGCGTTGCGACAAAACGCAAGCAACAGGTCGAATTCATGCGTCGTGGTCGTCACCCGCGCATTGTTGGGGTCATGCAATTGCCGGCGTATGGGATCAAGGCGCCAGCCGTTGAAACGAAGTACCTTCGACCAGTCCCGCTCGTCGGGATCATAGGCTGTACGGCGCAGCAGCGCCCGTATCCTGGCCGTCAGTTCACGCGCGCTGAACGGTTTCGTCACATAGTCGTCCGCGCCGATTTCCAGCCCGAAGATGCGGTCGATTTCCTCGCCGAGCGCGGTCAGCATCAGGATCGGAATGTTGGTTGCGGCACGAAGGCGGCGGCAGATGTTGAGACCGTTTTCGCCCGGCAACATGACATCGAGCACGATGAGATCGAATTTCCGGGTGCGAAGCGCGGCATTCATCTGGACGCCGCTCTCGGCAATTTCCACAGTCATGCCGTTGTCGGTGAGCGTGTCGCCCAGCATGCGTGCGATCTCCAGATCGTCTTCGACAATGAGGATGCGCGAACCTTGCCTTGCCGACCTGGATTCGGCGCTCAAATCGCTTTGGTGCCGTTGCTGTGCCATTCCGGAGCTTGTCCAGCTTGCATTTGGTGCCCTGGGTAGGCGTCAGAACCGATATCCGACGAGAAGCATCCCTGAAGGCTGGATCTTTTCGACGACGACGGGGCTGTCGGCAGCGTCACCCAAGAGAACGCCGACCCCCGCTTCGCCGCGCACCATCCAGTTCTCGTCGAGCATATATGTGGCGGAAATCGAAAAATCGGCGCGCTTCAAACCGGCGCCGGCATCATAGCGCGCCAGCCCCGAGCGAGCCGATTGCTCGGGCGTGACACCAAAATAGGCCTGCATGTAATTTTCGTCGGCGAACACGGCGGACGCGCTGGCGCCGATCATCAACGATTGAGACAGAGGCCGGGTCACCTCGATCCCCACCCTGCCCTCCAGGCCATCGCTGCCGCCGATGGTCTTGTCCAGCTGCGCGAATATTTCGGCCGGACCGAACTTCGCCGCTGCCTTCACGCCGACCGTCGCGCCCATGTCGACATCCCCCAAGCCGCGCAGATGGTCGGAGTCGTCTTCCTTGCGGCCCATGTCATAGCCAAGCCGCGCGCTGAAGGCGAACGGTCCTTGTTCATAAACGGCGATGTTGGCACCAGTCGGATCGATCGTCACCGTGTCGAGGAATGTCGCCGTGACGAAAGGCACCGGCATGATCTTGAATTCATTGCTGCCCTCGTATTTGGGGACGATGATGGCGCCGCCGCCGAGCACGACGTGCCAGTCGGACAGTTTCTGTTCGAAGCGCCCGAAACGGGAAGGCTCGGGCGGCAGGGTAAAATCATCGGAATTCACCGCAATGGCGTCTGCCGCCAGCGCGCCGTCCGAATGGGCTGAAAGCAGGATTGCCATGACCGCAAGAGATGCCCGGCCGGCAAATAGTCCAGAGTCAATTTTGGCGAACATGCGTGCTCCAGTATAGCGAGGCAAAGAGCCTCCGGTGGCGTCACCATGTCAGGTGAAAGTGGCCGCATGCGTTAAGTGATGTTAAGTTTTGTTGCGCAATCGTGGTTTCATCTTGCCGTATAGGGAGGCCATAGGCTGACAGCGGGCTGCCACGATCTGCCGTGGATCGTCTCGCGATCGGAGAACGGAACTGTTTCAATCCAGGCCAGCACAGCTCTAATGTCTGTGCCGGAGCAATGTGGGCGGGGTATGGGGAACACAAGCGACGATGACGAGCGGAGTTTCTTCTCCGAAGCGCCGATGCGGCCTGCTGCGAAAGCCAAGGCGACGCTCGACGAAAAGCCGCATTACCTCGGCCATCGCGACCGCTTGCGCGAGCGCTTTGCCCTGGCGGGTCCGGACGCCCTGCCCGATTACGAACTTCTGGAACTTCTGCTCTTTCGCCTGATCCCTCGTGCCGACACCAAACCGGCGGCCAAGGCGCTGCTGGCACGCTTCGGCACGCTGGCCGAAGTGCTTGGCGCCCCGGTGGGCCTGCTGCAGGAGGTCAAGGGCATCGGCCCTGCAGTGGCACTCGACCTGAAAATCCTCGCCGCAACGGCGCAGCGCATGGCACGCGGCGAGGTCCACGGCCGCGAGATCCTCTCGTCCTGGCAGCAGCTCCTCGACTATTGCCGCTCAGCAATGGCCTTCGAGGCGCGCGAGCAGTTCCGCATCCTGTTCCTCGACAAAAAGAACGCGCTGATCGCCGACGAGGTGCAGCAGACGGGTACTGTCGACCACACGCCTGTCTACCCGCGAGAAGTGATCAAGCGGGCGCTCGAACTCTCGGCGACTGCCATTATCCTGGTCCACAATCACCCGTCAGGCGACCCGACGCCATCGCGCGCCGACATCGAGATGACGAAGGAGATCATCGACGCGGGCAAGCGGCTGGGCATCGCGGTGCACGACCACATCATCATCGGGCGGAAGGATATGCCAGCATGAAGGGCCTGCTGCTGATCTGAGATGGCAGGGCCGGCGCCAACGCCGGCCGACGCCGACCACGCGATCCCAGAGATCGGGGCGGGCGAAACCGGCTAGAACAAGCGACTGGCGGAATCAGGAGAGTATGATCATGGCGAAGACAAAAGTACTTCTTGTCGGCGAAAGCTGTGTGAGTTCGGCGACCCACTACAAGGGGTTCGAC
>NZ_RZQT01000131.1:0-17202 GCF_003998485.1 Mesorhizobium sp. M7A.F.Ca.CA.001.04.2.1 | reverse complement strand
GCCTATCAGTCGGAGATCGTCGACGACGTGCAAACCGATCCGGCCTCGGTGAAAAGGGCGATGGCGGAGTCAGGCTCGAGCCACCCGCCGGCATGGACACCGGCCGATTCCGACAAGGGCCGTGCCGCCGAGATCCAGCGTCGCCTCGCCGACAGCAAGCAGGGCGATCCGAACACCCGCAAATATCTGAGCGAGCCTCCAGTGCAGTATCGTGTCGCGGCCGGCACCGCGCCGCAGAACGAGCTTGGCGAGGACGAGTACAAGAAGGAACGCCGTCTCAAGAAAGAGGCGGAAGGCAAGAAGGGCAGCGGCTGGTTCGATTGGCTGTAAGAACACCGAATTGTGTCGCCGGGCGTAGCGCCCGCTTCAGCCGCGCCGCTCCCGAAAAAATCCTTTAAGCAGCAGGCCTGCTTCGGTCTCGCCCATGCCCGGATAGATGTCGGGCGCGTGGTGGCAGGTCGGCGAGGCGAAGAAGCGCACGCCATTGACCACAGCGCCGCCCTTGTCGTCGGCGGCGCCGAAATAAAGCCGGCGCAGCCGGGCGAAGGAAATGGCGCCGGCGCACATGGCGCAAGGCTCCAGCGTCACATAGAGATCGTGCCCGGTCAGCCGCTCTGCCGACAGTTTGCGGCAGGCTTCGCGGATGACCAGCATCTCGGCATGCGCGGTCGGGTCGGCAAGTTCGCGTGTGCGGTTGCCGGCGCTGGCGACAACACCAGCGCCGTTGGCGATGACGGCGCCGACCGGCACTTCGCCTCGCAAGGCGGCAGCTTCGGCCTCCTTCAGCGCCAGCGCCATGAAATCGGGCCGCTTCACGCGATTTCCACTCCGATTATCTCCTCGCCACCTGACGGTGATCCTGTTATGGAGCGCATGACCTCGAAAATCGGGACTCGGTTTTCGAAAATGATCATGCGCCACATCAAAAGTGCTACAGCGTTCGTTGCGCGCCCGAAAGGATGCGCCACGCTGTAGCAGCGCAAACGGATAAAGGCCACATGGACGACAACGACAAGAAATTCCGACCCAGGAAGGGTCCGGCCAAGAGTGGGCCGAAAGCCGCGGGACCGCGCAGCCGCGATGGCGCCGCGGGCAAGGGCGGCAAACCGTCCTTTGGCGCCAAGAAACCTTACGCACCGCGTGGCGACCGGCCGATGGCTGCCGATGGCGAGCGGCCGAAGCGCGATTTCAAGGGCGGCGACAAGCCTTTCAGCAAAGGCCCGCGTCCCGAAGGCAAGCCTTTTGAGAAACGCGAGGGGCCGCGCAAACCTTATGCACCGCGCGGCGATCGTCCAATGGCCGCCGAAGGCGAGCGCAAACCGTATGAAAAGCGCGAGGGCCCACGCAAGCCCTACGCACCACGCGGCGACCGCCCGGTGGCCGCCGAAGGCGAGCGCAAGCCCTATGAAAAGCGCGAAGGACCGCGCAAGCCCTACGCACCGCGCGGCGACCGCCCGGTGGCCGCTGAAGGCGAGCGCAAGCCCTACGAGAAGCGCGAAGGGCCACGCAAACCCTACGCACCGCGGGGCGACCGGCCGGCTGCGGCGGCAGCGGGCGGCGAAAAGCGCTTCGACCGTCCCAAGCGCGATTTCAGTGACCGCGCCCCGCGTGACGCCGGCGATCGCCCAAAGCGTGACTTCGCCGACCGCCCCAAGCGTGACTTCAGCGATCGCCCGAAGCGGGATTTCAACGATCGGCCGCAAGGGGCGTCAGGCGGCAGCTTCAAGCCACGCCCGCGTCCCGCCGAGGCTGCGGAAGAGGCAGGCGAGCGCATCGCCAAGCGGCTGGCCCGCGCCGGCCTCGCCTCGCGCCGCGATGCCGAGGAGCTGATTGCCGCCGGCCGCGTCAAGGTCAATGGCCGCGCCCTGACTTCACCGGCCTTCAACGTGATGCCTGATGACATCATCCATCTCGACGGTATGGAAATCCCGCCGATCGAGCGCACAAGGCTGTTCCTGTTCCACAAGCCGGCCGGCGTCGTCACCACCAACCGCGATCCCGAGGGCCGCAAGACCGTCTTCGACGTGCTGCCGGCTGAATTGCCGCGGCTGATGACCATCGGCCGGCTCGACATCAACACCGAAGGCCTGCTGCTGCTCACCAATGATGGCGGCCTGTCGCGCGTGCTCGAACTGCCGGCCACCGGCTGGCTGCGCCGCTACCGCGTGCGCGTCCACGGCAAGGTCGAGGAAAGCGCGCTTGCCGGCCTGCGTGAAGGCATTGCCGTCGACGGCGTGTTTTACGGCGCCATCGAAGCGACGCTCGACCGTGAGCAAGGCACCAATGCCTGGCTGACGATCGGCCTGCGCGAGGGCAAGAACCGCGAAGTCAGGAACATCCTGGGTTCGCTCGGCCTCGACGTGACGCGGCTGATCCGTATCTCCTACGGGCCGTTCCAACTCGATGACCTCGCCGAGGGCCATGTGCTGGAAATCAAGGGCAGGGTGTTGCGCGACCAGCTTGGCGAGCGCCTGGTCGAGGAATCCGGCGCCAATTTCGACGCCGATGTCACCAAGCCGTTTTCCAACAAGCCGGTGCGGCGCACCGAAGTTCGCGAGCCGGAGCCGGAACGGCCGAAATTCACCCGCGATGGCGAGCGCCGCCCGATCGGCGAGGGCGGGTTGATCAAGAATCGCAAGCGCCGCGAAGGCAGCCGCGATGAGGCTCTGGGCAAACTGTCGACAAGCCCCGACAGAAACGCTGAGAAGAGTTTTGGCGAACGCGCCCCGCGTCCCGAACGCAGCTTTGGCGACAAGCCGCGCGGCAATTTCGGCGACAAACCGCGCGGTGGCTTCGGCGACAAGCCGCGTGGTGCTTTTGGTGGCAAGCCGGGCGGTGGCAAAAAGTCCGAGCGCGAGCAGCGGCCGATCGAGCCGCCCGGCCAGCGCAAGGCCAATGTCTGGATGGCGCCAGGCGCGCGACCGATCGGCAAGGGCAGGGCCGAAGCTGACGCCGCCAAGGCGGCTGACGCCAAGGCGCGCAAGGCCTCGTTCAAACCGACCTATGGCAAACCGGCCGGTGCAAAGCCGTTCGGCAAGCCGCGCGGCGAACGTCCGGGCGGGGCTGGCGGCGGTGAGCGTCCGCGCAACGGTCCCCGAGGCCCCAAAGCGAGATGAGAATCGTCGGCGGTGAGTTTCGCGGGCGTCCGTTGGCGACGCCGCGCTCGAGCGCCATCCGTCCGACGACCGATCGTACCCGCGAGGCGGTCTTCAACGTGCTGGCGCATCGCTTTGCCGAGCAATTGGACGGGGCACGCGTGCTCGACCTGTTCGCCGGCACCGGCGCGCTGGGACTCGAAGCGCTGTCGCGCGGTGCCTCCTACGGTGTCTTCATCGAGGAATCGGCGGAAGGCCGTGGCCTGATCCGCGACAATGTCGAGGCCTTCGGGCTCACCGGCCGCACCAAGATCTTCCGCCGCGATGCCACCGGCCTCGGCGAGGCCGGCACGCTGGCGCCGTTCGGCCTTGTCTTCGCCGACCCGCCCTATGGCAAGGGCCTTGGCGAGCGCGCCTTGCAGTCGGCCAAAGCCGGCGGCTGGCTTCGCCCCGGCGCGCTGTGCGTGGTCGAAGAGGCCGCGGTGGCGTCCTTCGAGCCAGGCCCCGGCTTTTCGGTGCTGGACGAACGCAACTATGGCGAGACCGTCATCCGCTTCATCGAGGCGGCCTGATACGCCTCGTATCCTTGGCCGGGCATCCATGGGCCGGCCTCTTTGCCGCCGCCTTTGCCGGCAACATGATCAACAAATCACTTTGCTTGTCGCCAGCACCTTGCCTATCGTCTGTCGACAGAACCGGAGCCGTTGATGACATCCAGGATTGAATGGCTGCGGGGAACGCTGTTGGCGACCTCCTTGGCTTTTGTCGTGACCAGCCCAGTGCTGGCCGAGAGCCCCGTCTTGCCCAACACGGTTCCGGCCGAGTTCAAGGTCACGGATTTCCTGCTCGACAACGGCATGGAGGTGGTCGTCATTCCCGACCACCGTGCGCCGATCGTCACCCACATGGTCTGGTACAAGATCGGCAGCGCCGACGAGCCGCCCGGCAAATCCGGCATCGCGCATTTCTTCGAACATCTGATGTTCAAGGCAACGACCAACCATGCGGCCGGCGAGTTCGACCGCGCCGTCTCCGATATCGGCGGCTCCAACAACGCCTTCACCTCCTACGACTATACCGCTTTCCACGAGACGGTGGCGCCGTCGGCGCTCGAGCTGATGATGAGCTTCGAGGCTGACCGCATGCGCAACCTCATCCTCACCGACGATGTCATCAAGACCGAGCGCGACGTCATCCTCGAGGAGCGCCGCTCGCGTATCGACAACAGCCCCGAGGCTGTGCTGGACGAGGAGGTCGATGCGACGCTGTGGCAGAACCAGCCCTATCGCATTCCGGTCATCGGCTGGATGCAGGAGATGCAGCAGCTGAACCGCGTCGACGCCACCGCCTTCTACGACAAATACTACCGGCCCAACAACGCCGTGCTGATCGTCGCCGGCGATGTCGAACCGGACACGGTGCGGGCGCTGGCCGAAAAGACCTATGGCAAGGTGGCGCGCGGCCCCGATCTGCCGCCCCGCATCCGCCCGGTCGAGCCGGAGCAGAACACCAAGCGCACGGTCACGCTCTCCGACGCGCGCGTCAGCGTGCCGAGCTTTTCCACGCAATGGGTGGTGCCGTCCTATCATTCGGGAAAGCCGGGCGAGGCGGAAGCGCTCGACCTCTTGGCGGAGATCCTCGGCGGCGGCAATCGCAGCCGGCTGTACCAGGCGCTCGTCGTCCAGCAAGGTATCGCATCCAGCGCCGGCGCCTTTTTCCAGGGCACCATGCTCGACGACACCAACTTCACCGTCTACGGCGCGCCGCGCGGCGATGCCAGGATTTCCGACGTCGAAGCGGCAGTCGATGCGGAGGTGGTGCGCATCGTCAAGGATGGCGTGACGCCATCGGAACTGGAAAAGGCCAAGGACCGCTATGTCAGGTCGATGATCTTTGCCCGCGACAAGCAGGATTCCATGGCCAACATCTACGGTTCGACGCTGGCCACCGGCGGCAATGTGCAGGACGTCCAGCAATGGACGGACCGCATCCGCAAGGTCACCGCAGACGAGGTCAAGGCGGTCGCCGCGCGCTATCTGGTGCTCGCCCGGTCGACGACCGGCTATCTCTTGCCGCAGCAACAAGCGGGGAATTGATGATGAATTCGATCCCCATGAGCGAGGCAGCCCCCTCATCCGGCCGCTTCGCGGCCACCTTCTTCCCGCTGGGGAGAAGAGGCTGGCGCCAGCGCTGGCAAGCTCCTCTCCCCGTCGGGGAGAGGTCAGCCGAGCAAAGCGGAGGCTGGGTGAGGGGGAGCGCCGGCTTCCGCGATTGGTCGCTGCCGACGATTGCCGCATGGCGTGCCCTCACCACCCTCTTTCTCTCCATCCTCTTCCTCATCCTGCCGGCGCTCACCGCGCGGGCCATGGAGATCCAGTCCGTCACCTCCCCAAAGGGCATCACCGCCTGGCTGGTCGAGGATTATTCCGTGCCGGTCGTGGCCATCCGCTTCGTCTTTGGCGGCGGCTCGACGCAGGATCCTGTCGGCAAGGAAGGGCTGGCCAATCTAATGACCGGCCTGTTCGACGAAGGCGCCGGCCCGCTCGATAGTGAAGACTTCCAGATCAAGCTCGACGATGCCGGCGCCGAGATGAGCTTCGACGAGAGCCGCGACGGCATCTACGGCTCGATGCGCATGCTGGCCGAGCAGCGCGACCAGGCCTTCGACCTGCTGCGGCTGGCGGTCAACGAGCCGCGCTTCGACCAGTTGCCGATCGACCGCATCCGTTCCCAGATCCTGTCCGGCATCATCGCCGGCGAAAACGACCCGGACACGGTGGCGCAGAACAAATGGGCGCGCGCCCTCTATGGCGACCATCCCTATTCCCGCTCCGATCAGGGCACCAAGGAAAGCATCGCCGCCATCACGTCCGATGATCTGAAAGGCCTGCACAAAGCGGTGTTCGCGCGCGGCGGTCTGCATGTCGCCGTGGTCGGCGCCATCGACGCGGAGACGCTGAAGAAGAAGCTCGACATGGTGTTCGGCGACCTGCCGCAGAACCAGGCGCTGAGGCCTGTGGCCGATATCGACCCGAGGCTGGCGCAGCATATCGAGGTCGACTACGACCTGCCGCAGACCTCCCTGCAGCTCGCCTTTCCCGGCGTGAAGCGCAAGGCGGCGGATTTCTTCCCCGCCGTGCTGATGAACGAGATCCTCGGCGGCGGCACCTTCACCTCGCGCCTGTTCCAGGAAGTGCGCGAAAAGCGCGGACTGGCCTACAGTGTCAACTCCTCGCTCATAAACCAGGACCACGCTAACGCGCTGATCGTCAGCACCGGCACCCGGTCCGACCGTGCGGCCGAGACGCTTGGCATCGTCCGCGATGTCGTCAAGCAATTGGCCGAACAAGGCCCGACCGAAGCGGAACTGGCGGCGACCAAGAAATACATGATCGGCGCCTACGCCATCAACAATCTGGACTCGTCCAGCGCCATCGCCTCGACATTGGTCGAGTTGCAGCTCGACGATCTCGGCATCGACTACATGCAGCGCCGCGCCGGCTACATCAACGCGGTGACGCTCGAACAGGTCAAGGCGGCGGCGAAAAAGCTGCTGACCACCGAGCCGACCATCATGATCATCGGCCCGAAACTGGCCGGAGCCGGCAAGGGATGAGCCCCACCTTCGGCATCGCCTTCGGCGGCGGCGGCGCGCGCGGGCTGGCGCATATCCATGTCATCGAAGCGCTGGACGAGCTCGGCATCAAGCCGGTGGCGATTGCCGGCTCGTCGATCGGCGCCATCATGGGCGCCGGCATGGCATCAGGCATGGCCGGCAAGGACATCCACGACTATGCCCGCTCGATCCTCGGCCGCCGCGCCGAGGTGGCCAGCCGCATGTGGCGGGCGCGGCCGGGCACGATAGCCGAAGCCATGCAGAACGGCATCCGCGTCAGCCAGTTCAATGTCGAGCGCATCCTGAAAGCCTTTCTGCCCGAGGCCATCCCGGAAACCTTTGCCGAGCTGAAGATCCCGCTGAAGGTGACGGCGACCGACTATTTCGGTCACAAGCTGGCCGTCTTCGAAGACGGCGACCTGCACTCCGCGCTGGCGGCGTCAGCGGCCATCCCTGCCGTGTTCCGTCCGGTGATGCGAGACGGCAGGCTGCTGATCGACGGCGGCATCTACAACCCCGTGCCGTTCGACCTGATCGAGAACGACGCCGACATCATCATCGGCGTCGACGTCGTCGGCGCGCCGGAAGAGGCCGACCGCAAACAGCCGACCTCCGTCGACCTGATGTTCGGCGCCACGCAATTGATGATGCAGTCGATCATCGCCAACAAGCTGAAGCAATGCCGCCCCGACATCCTGGTCCGCCCGGCAGTGTCGAGATACCGCGTCCTCGATTTCCTGAAGATCGACGCGCTGATGAACGAGACGGTGGATATCAAGGACGAACTGAAGCGGCAGGTGGAGAAGGCGGTGGAGGCGAGGAATAGCGCCGCCATCAAGGGGAGACGGGGCAAGCAGGTCGGGTGAGGATGCATCTTCCCCATTCGATCTGAAAGGCTCCAACCGATTTACGACTTCGCCGCCACCGGCGCATACTCCAGCGCCACAACGCCGTTGCTGAACGGCGTGGCCGAAATCAGTTCGAGCGACACCGGTTCGCCGCCTGGGAACAGCGGCTTGCCTTGGCCGACGGTGCCGGGATAACTGAGCAGCCTGACGCGGTCGACCAGGCCATGGCGCAGCAATTCCTGCGCGACGCTGAGGCTACCATGCATATAGATGTTGCCGCCGCTGCCTTGCTTCAGCGTCCTGACCGCTTCCGGCAGCGGTCCCTTCGGCAATTCGGCAGGCTTCCAGTCGAGCGCCTTCAGGCTGTTCGACGCGACATATTTCGGCAGCGCGTTGAACCGTTCGGCAAAATCTCCGGTTTCCGTCGGCCAGGAGCCGGCAAAGATCTCATAGGTCGTGCGCCCCAAAAGCATGGCGCCGCTATCGGCAAGCTCGTCCTCCTTGAACCTGTTCATCTCGTCGTTCCAGGTCACGCTTGGCAGCTTCTCGACCTCGGCAATGCCATCGACGCTGATGAATTCGGTGACGATAAGTTTTCGCATGGCGTTCTCCTTCTTCGCTCAAAGGACGGACCGCGCAGGGTCATTGCGACACGCTTCATAAAATATATCGCTGCGCTTCGTTGCAGGGTGGCGCTTTCAGCGCGAGCCTGCGAAAGACCGATACCACGGGGAAGTGCGACCGGCCTGGACTAAACCGCAAAGTTCGGATTTTGATGCCACATCTGAAGTAGTTATTATTCCCAAGAGCGCATTGCAGGAAGATCATGGAATTCGGGGTTTTCATTCATCGCTCGGATTCGCGGTACAATGATCGCCCCGCAGAGCAATACCAGTTTCCTCGTCCGTATCTGCGCCGCGTTGAGGCGTGTGTCGGCAAGTGGATCATCTACTACGAGCCCAGCAAGGTAAACGATACACGGGGCTATTACGCTGTAGCGAAAGTCCAGCAGATCATCCCTGATCCTGTGATATCAGACATGTACCTCGCGCTGATTGAGCCCGGAACCTACCTCGATTTCGTCAATCCTGTTCAATTTAATGGATCTGATGGTCTCGTCGAGCGAGGCCTGCTCAACGATGAAGGACGGATTTCGGGCCGTGCCCAATCTGCAGTCCGTGCACTTAGCGCAAATGACTTCAACCGCATCATCGATCTGGGCCTGGATACGAATGAGTTGTTGCTGCCGCGCGTTGATGAGGTCGGCATATCTGCCGGCTTTCAGGATGAGCAGGCGCCATTCGAATTCGAGCAGAGTCGTGATCGCGTAAGCTACATCGGATCGCGAATCGTGCGGGACCGCATTTTCCGTCGCGTCGTCTTACGCGCTTATGACGAGCGCTGCGCAATCACGGGTCTCAAGCTGATAAATGGCGGCGGCCGGGCAGAAGTTTCTGCTGCACATATTCGACCGGTCGAGGCGAACGGGCCTGATGTCGTCAACAATGGGATCGCACTGTCCGGCACTGCGCATTGGATGTTCGACCGTGGATTGATCAGCCTGTCGGACGATTTGGAAATCCTGATCTCCAGACAGGTCAATGACTTAGACAGTGTGCAGGGCTTTATAAACAAGACGCGCCGCGCGCTTCCGCCTCGCCGACAGCTCGAACGCCCGCATCCTCATTTCTTGCAATGGCACCGCGAGCACTGCTTCAAGCAATAAGCGGTCAAAGCTGCCCCGTCCATGGGAAGGCTTTGCTTGGAGGCGTTTGGTCGTTTGGGCGGGAAGAACCCCCTCAGTCCTTCGCCCGCTCCACATAAGCCCCATCCGCCGTCATCACCACCACGCGGGTGCCCGGCGCGATGTGGGGGGGCACCAGGGTGCGTACGCCGTTGGACAGCACGGCCGGCTTGTAGGACGACGAGGCCGTCTGTCCCTTGGTCGTCGGCTCGGTTTCCACCACTTCGAAGGTGGCGCGCTGCGGCAGCACCAGGGAAATGGCAATGCCGTTGAACTGCGACACCTGCACGGCCATGCCTTCCAGCAGGTAAGGCGCCATGTCGCCGACCACGGCTTCCGACACCGCCACCTGGTCGTAGGTTTCCGGGTTCATGAAGTGAAAGCCTTCGCCGTCGCGGTAGAGGAAGGTGTGCTCGCGCTCTTCGACATAGGCGCGCTCGACCTGCTCGGTGGTGCGGTAGCGTTCCGAAACCTTCACCCCGTCGCCGATGCGGCGCATGTCGAGCTGCGTTACCGGCGTGCCCTTGCCTGGGTGGATGTTTTCGGCAAAGAGGATCACATAAAGCTTGCCGTCCTTGTCGACGACATTGCCTTTGCGGAGCGAACTGGCGATGACTTTCACCACGGTTTTAAATCCTGCAAGAAGAGTTGACTGGCGTTTGCCGGCTAGTGCGGCGCTGGATGGGGGCCTACCGCATCTTGGCCGCCGCCGCCAGCCCCCTTCCACCATGTTCCGAGCCGCATGACCGAAGCTTCGCCCTGGTGGACGCCTGACGTTCACGCCGACCGCCGCCCGCGGCTGATGCTGCGCAATGGCATCGCCGCCGGCCTGCGCGACTGGTTCGCCGCCCATGATTTCGTCGAGGTGCAAACGGCTGCCCTGCAGGTCTCGCCCGGCAACGAGGCGCATCTGGCGGCTTTCGCCACGGAAGCGGTCGGGCCGGACGGTGCAAGGGCGCCACTCTATCTCCACACCTCGCCGGAATTCGCCTGCAAGAAGCTGCTCGCCGCCGGTGAAACCAGGATTTTCAGCTTCGGTCCGGTCTATCGCAACCGCGAGCGCGGCCCCTTGCATCATCCCGAATTCACCATGCTCGAATGGTACAGGGTGGGCGAGGCCTATGAGAGCCTGATGCTGGATTGTGCGGCCTTTCTGGCGCTGGCCGCGACAAGGACAGGGGCGACTCTTTTCTCTTTCCGGGGCCGCGACTGCGATCCGTTTGCCGAGCCGGAACGACTGACGGTGGCGGACGCTTTCGCCCACCATGCCGGCATCGACCTGCTGGCCACGGTCGCCGCCGACGGCAGCACCGACCGCGACGCGCTGCACGCCGCCTTGACCCATGTCGGCCTGCGCACCGCGCCCGACGACAGCTGGGCCGATCTGTTCAGCCGGGTGATGGTGGAAAAGGTCGAGCCATTTCTCGGGCAGGGCCGCGCGACCATCCTGTGCGAATATCCCGTCGCCGAGGCGGCACTGGCGCGGCCGAGCCAGCGCGACCCGCGCGTCGCCGAGCGTTTCGAGCTCTATTGCTGCGGCGTCGAACTCGCCAACGGCTTTGGCGAACTGACCGACGCCGACGAGCAGCGCCGGCGCTTTGTTACCGAGATGGACGAGAAGCAGCGCATCTATGGCGAGCGCTATCCGCTGGACGAGGATTTTCTCTCAGCCCTTGCCATCATGCCGCCGGCCAGCGGCATCGCACTCGGCTTCGACCGGCTGGCGATGCTGGCGACCGGCGCGCAAAAAATCGAGGACGTGATCTGGACGCCTGTCGCCTGAGGCGCGGAAAGATCTGGCCTATTCGATTCCGGGGATCAAGACTGGACCGTGACCCCGAACCAAGAGACCACATGATCGGTACTGGATTTCAAGGTCAATCGGGAAGATCTACAGTGGCTGCTTCTGAAACGGTCGAAATCGCCATTGTCGGCGCCGGAGTTGTCGGGCTGGCGACGGCACTTCGCCTTGTCGCGGACGGCCGCGAAGTCCTGCTCATCGATCCGAACGAGCCGGGCTCAGGCGCGTCGTTCGGCAATGCCGGAACGATCGCCGAATATGCCTGCATGCCGGTCGGCACTCCTGCGGTGCTGCGGGCGTTGCCAAAGCTGCTGCTTGATTCCGACAGCCCGTTTTCGCTGCGCTGGCCGGCGCTGCTGCAGCTGGCGCCATGGCTCGTTCGGTTCATGCGGCAATCGCTGCCGGCGGCCACCCGGGCCAATGCACTGGCGCTCGCCGGACTGCTGGCCGACGCCCTTCCAGCCTGGGAAGACATGGTCGGGGAGGCCGGGCTGGAGGACCAGCTGCGCCGCAATGGCTGTCTTTACCTCTATCGCCACTTGAGCGATTTTGCCGCTGGCGCCGGCGGCCGGGCAATGCGCGCTGGGTTTGGCATCCACCAAGAGGTGCTGACTCCCGAAAAGGTGGCGGCGCTTGAGCCGGGCCTGCCGGCGACAGCAGCGCATGGCGTGTATTTTCCCGACTCGATCAATGTCACCGATCCGGCAATGGTGATGCGGCGGTTGCTGGGCGCGGTGAGTGCCCGTGGTGCATCGGTGAAGCAGGCAGAGATCACCGGGCTGCAGGTCGAGGCTGACGGTGTCCAGCTCAGCGGACCCGGCGTTCGCATCAAGGCTGGCACGGTGGTGATCGCCGCCGGTGCACGGTCGCGCGCACTGGCCGCGCAGGCCGGCGACAGGATTCCGCTCGAGACCGAGCGCGGCTATCATCTGGAATTCCAGACCGACGCGCCGCTGCTCAACCGACCTGTCTGTCCCGTCGATCTTGGTTTCTACCTGACGCCGATGGCTGGCCGCTTGCGGGTCGCCGGCACCGTCGAACTCGGCGGCCTGGTCGCGCCGCCAAATCCGCGCCGGCTGGCGCTGCTTGACCGTGGCGCCAGGCAAATTTTTCCCAGGCTCGGCTCGCCTGCCTCGCAATGGCTCGGCTTCCGGCCGTCCCTGCCGGATTCCAGGCCGGTCATCGGCGCTTCGCGCGGCAGCTCCCGCGTAATTCATGCTTTCGGGCACGGCCATCTCGGCCTGACGCTGGCTCCGATCACCGCGCGGCTGGTCGCCGACTTGATCGGCGGACGCGGCGATCCGGCTCGGCTCGCACCTTTCGCGGCGGGCCGTTTCGGCCGTTGATCGATGGATGCCCTCGATCTGAGCTAGTGCGCGAAAACCTGCTCCAGCGAGCGAAAGCCCTTGAATTCCAAGGCATTGCCCGAGGGGTCGCGGATGAACAGCGTTGCCTGTTCGCCGGGCTCGCCCTTGAAGCGGACCATCGGCCGTTCCAGCCAGTCGATGTCGTCGCGCGCCTCCAGCCGTGTCGCCAGGCGCTGCCAGTCGTCCATCAAGAGCACCGCGCCGAAATGCGGGATCGGCACGACAATGCCGTCGACCTTGCCGTCGCTGGGGGCCTGTGCGGCCTGCGGCCGCAGATGCGCCGACATCTGGTGACCGTAGAGGTCGAAGTCGACCCAGGTCGCTGACGAGCGGCCGATCGCGCAGCCCAGCACCTCGCCATAGAAAACGCGGGTTTCATCGAGATCACGGACCGGGAAGGCGAGATGGAAAGGCGTCATCGAAATGCTCCGTGCAGGCTGCGAACCGATTTTGCGTCACAGGGTTCGCGGTTTGAACCGTCCGCCCTGCATTTTGATTGAAGCCTATGCCATTGCACAAGCCGGACCGGAACAATAGATGGGTGGGCAACGGCCGCACACCGGCCGCACCAGCAGGATTTCAGGCATGACCGACATATCAGACGCAGCAAAATTGACCGACCGCGTCGCGGCCCTGGTCGAGGCTGCCAAAAAGGCCGGCGCCGATGCCGCCGACGCGGTGGCCGTGCGCGGCCGCTCGACCGGTGTGTCGGTGCGTCTCGGCAAGGTCGAGGCTACCGAAGCTTCCGAAAGCGAGGATGTGGCGCTGCGCGTTTTCGTCGGCGGCCGCGTGGCGAGTGTCTCGGCGACAGCGGCGTCCGACCCGAAAACGCTGGCCGAGCGCGCCGTGGCGATGGCGAAAGTGTCGCCGCAGGATCCCTATCAAGGGCTGGCCGATCCGGCATTGCTCGCCAAACAGACGCGCGATCTCGACCTGTTCGACGCCACCGAAGTGTCGGCAGACCAGTTGAAGGAAGCCGCATTGGCGGCGGAAGCGGCAGCGCTTGCCGTCAAGGGCGTGACCAATTCGGCCGGCGCCAGCGCCGGTGCCGGGCTGGGCGGCCTGGTGCTGGCCACCTCGCACGGCTTCCTCGGCCACTATGTCGGCTCGCGTTTTTCGCGCTCGGCCAGCGTTATCGCCGGCGAGGGCACCGGCATGGAGCGCGACTATGAATTCTCCTCGCGCCAGCATTTTGCAGATCTCGATGCGCCCGAGGACATCGGCCGCAAGGCCGGCGAGCGCGCCGTGCGCCGCATCGGCGCGCGCAAGGCGGCGACCGGGCCGGTCGACGTGGTGTTCGACCCACGCGTCGCGCGCGGCATCGCCGGCCATCTCGCCGGCGCCATCAACGGCGCCTCGGTCGCGCGCAAGACCTCGTTCCTGCGCGACATGATGGGCAAGCAGGTGGCCGCCTCCGCCATCACCGTCACCGACGAGCCGCTCCGGCGACGTGGCCAGGCCTCGCGTCCGTTCGACGGCGAAGGCGTCGAGGGCGAAAAGCTGTTGATGGTCGAGAAGGGCGTGCTCAACCACTGGTTCCTGTCGACCTCGGCTGCAAGGGAGCTGGGCCTCGTCACCAACGGCCGCGGCGCACGCAGCGGCTCCTCCGTTACGCCATCCTCCACCAATCTCGCCATCGAACCCGGCGAGCGGTCGCCGGAAGAGCTGATCAAATCGCTCAAGACCGGCTTCTACGTCACCGAGGTGTTCGGCCAGGGCGTCGACATGGTCACCGGCGAATACAGCCGCGGCGCTTCCGGTTTCTGGATCGAGAATGGCGAACTGGCCTATCCCGTCGCCGAGGTCACCATCGCCTCGAACCTGAAGACGATGTTCCTCAACATGGTGCCGGCCGATGACCTCGATCGCAATTTCGGCACCGCGGCGCCGACGCTCCTGATCGAAGGCATGACCCTTGCCGGAGCATGACCTGACCACTGCCGGAGCCACCGAAGACTTGCCGCTGCTGCGCGATGCCGCCCGCGAGGCGGGGGTGATCGCCATGCGCTACTTCGGCAACAGCCCGCAAGTCTGGATGAAGGGCGGCACATCACCGGTCAGCGAGGCCGACCACGCGGCCGACGCCTATCTGCGCGAAACATTGCTGGCGGCGCGGCCGGATTATGGCTGGCTGTCGGAAGAGACAGTTGACGATCCGGTCCGGCTTTCGGCACGCCGCACCTTCGTCGTCGACCCGATCGACGGCACGCGCGGTTTCCTGGAAGGCCAGCGCACCTGGTGCGTCAGCGTCGCCGTCGTCGAGCATGGCCGCACGCTGGCCGGCGTGCTGGAATGCCCGGCGATGGAGGAGACCTATTGGGCGCTGCCCGGCCAGGGTGCTTTCCGCAACGGCAAGCGCATTGCGGTTCGCAAGCTGGCGGAAACGGCCGAGATTTCCGGGCTGAAGCAGTTGACCGACCTGATGCCTGCCGAATGGCAGGCGCGGCTGAAGCGGGCGCCTTACAGCCCTTCGCTCGCCTATCGGCTGGCCATGATCGCCAATGGCGCGCTGGACGCCACTTTCGTCAAGCCGAACGCGCATGACTGGGACATTGCAGCGGCCGACCTCATCCTGCGCGAGGCCGGCGGCCAGCTGCTCGACCAGCATGGCCGCGCTCCACTTTATGCCGGCGAGGTGACTCGTCACGGCGCCCTTGCTGCCGGCAGCGGTGAATTGCTGGCCGTGCTCGCCGGCGTCATCGCCGGTCTGGACACGTGAAGGCGTTTTCCCGGGCGAGATGAATTCATCTCGCCCTAAAGGTTCCAAAGTCGGCGGCTTTGGTCTAGACCTGTGACAAACTCACGATATGTGAAGGACCGACATGGCCGCGGAAGACGGAAAGAAACAGCTTTTGCATCTGGTGTTCGGTGGCGAACTGAAGAAGCTTGGCGGCACCGAATTCCGCGATCTCGACGAGCTCGACATCGTCGGCATCTATCCCGACTATCAATCCGCGCACACGGCGTGGAAAGCCAAGGCGCAAGCCAGCGTGGACAACGCTCACATGCGTTACTTCGTCGTTCATCTGCACCGGCTGCTGGACCCCGACAACAAGGCTGCCGGTTGACTTCGATGGAGCATGACCTGGCGAAAGGGCCAGCAAGCGATGCCGCGCCCACGGGCAGAGGACGCAGCCGCACGACCAAGGCCTTCTGGCGCAAGATTCGCCAACCGCTTGCGCAGTCGCGATTCGTCAAGAACGCCATCGCCAGCCTGTTCGCCCAGTTCGTCCGCTTCGTGCGCCTCACCAATCGCGTCGTCGAGGGATCGGCACGGTTTTCGGGCGGTGCCTATACCGAGTTCGAGCCTGGCATCATCGCCTTGTGGCACGGCCAGCATCTGCTGACGCCTGCCTATTATCCCAAGCGCAAGCCGCTGGTCGCCATGGTTTCGCGCAGCGCCGATGCCGAGCTCAACGCCTTGATGCTGGAAAAATTCGGCATCGAGGCGGTGCGCGGCTCGGGCGGGCGGGAAAATGCCAGGCACCTCGACAAGGGTGGGGCAAAAGCGCTTATCGCCCTGAAAAAGTCGCTCGCCGTCGGCAAGAACGTCGCCATGATCGCAGATATTCCGCACGGCACGCCGCGAGACGCAGGACTTGGTATCGTTCTCCTGGCTCGCCTCTCGGGCCGGCCGCTTGTGCCCGTCGCCATCACCACCAGCCGCCGCAAGGTGCTGGAGAAGAGCTGGGACAAGACCACCATCAACCTGCCGTTCGGCCGTTCGTCGATCGTCATCGGCCAGCCGATCTTCGTGGCGGCCGGCGCCGATGACGCCGAAATGGAGCGCAAGCGCCAGGAAGTGACGACAGCGCTCAATGCCGCGACCGCCGAGGCTTACCGTCTCGTGGATGCTCCGCGATGAGCGGCCGCTGGGCACGGGCCATGCTGTCGGCTTACCGATTCGCGGGTGCGGCAGCCTATCCGCTGGTCGGGCCCTACGTTGCCTGGCGCACCTCGCGCGGCAAGGAAGACCGCTACCGCCGCCGCGAGCGCTATGGCGTCGCCGGCCGCGCGCGCCCCGACGGGCCGGTGATCTGGATCCATGCCGCGAGCGTCGGCGAGACCATAGCCGTCGTGCCGCTGGTCGAAAGCATTCTCGACTACGGCGTCAACATCGTGCTGACGACCGGCACGGTCACCTCGGCGCAGGTCGCCGACGAGCGGCTCGGTGACCGCATCATCCATCAATATGTACCGCTCGACCTCAAGCCGGCGGTCAGCCGGTTCCTCGATCACTGGCAGCCGGATCTGGCAATCATCGCCGAATCCGAGATCTGGCCGATGACCATCCTCGAGCTTGGCGCGCGACGCGTGCCGCAGGTGCTGGTCAATGGCAGGCTGTCCGACCGCTCGTTCAAATCGTGGAAGAAACGCGCCAACATCGCCGAGGCGCTGTTCGAGAACCTGGCTCACGTCGTGGCGCAGTCGGATGTCGATGGCGAGCGGTTTCTCGCGCTCGGCGCGCGGCCGGTGACGGTGTCGGGCAACCTCAAGGTGGACACGTCGCCGCCGCCGGTCGACGAACGGGCGCTGGCGACACTGCGGCGGCAGATAGGCACGCGCCCGACCTGGGCGGCGATCTCGACCCATGACGGCGAGGAAGTGGTCGCGGCTGAAGTCCACGCGACGCTGCACAAGCGCCACCATGGTCTTCTGACGATCGTCGTTCCGCGTCATCCCGATCGAGCCGAGGCGCTTGCGGCGCAGATTTCCGGCATGGGCCTGAAG
>NZ_RZQT01000130.1:0-17500 GCF_003998485.1 Mesorhizobium sp. M7A.F.Ca.CA.001.04.2.1 | reverse complement strand
CATGAGGCCCAACGCCTCCTGTCAAAATCCCCTGACACAAACAGTCCAAGACACTTCAATCACATAACAAAAAAACCCCGCCGAAAATCGACGGGGTTTGTCAGCAGTCTGAAGGCCGCCTCCGGGCGGCCTTTTTGTTTGCGGCTCGGCAGCCACCCCACCCACGCCTACGGCGCGACCTTCCCATCGAGGGGAGGTAGAAGAGCGCGGCGCCCTACCTCCCCTCGATGGGAAGGTCGGCGCGGAGCGCCGGGTGGGGTGATGGCGCCGGAAAACAGGTCAGGCCTTGCCGCCCTTGATATAGTCGATGAACGCCCGCAGCGGGGCCGGAACCAGGCGCCGGCCGGGATAATAGAGAAACGGTCCGGGAAAACTCTGCCACCACGGCTCGAGCACGGGCTCAAGAGCGCCGCTGTCGAAGTAAGGGCGCAGCCAGCCCTCGAAGAGGCCGATGATGCCGGTGCCGGCAATAGCGGCGTCGACGGCAAGATCCGTCGCCCCGCCGATCCGCACGATCAAGGGGCCTGTCGGATCGACCCGCACCACCTCGCCGTCTCGCTCGAATTCCCACGGCAGCATCGCACCGCTGGCAAAGCGCCCACGCACGCAGGAGTGGCCAAGCAGGTCGCTCGGGTGTTGCGGGCGCCCATGGCGAGCAAGATAGGCAGGGCTGGCGGCGGTGGCGAAACGCTGCACGCGCGGTCCGATCGGCACCGCGATCATGTCCTGCTCCAGCCGCTCGTCATAGCGGACGCCGGCATCGCAGCCCGCCGCCAGCACGTCGACGAAGTTCTCGTCGGCGATCACCTCCAGCCGGATACCGGGATAGGCGGCGAGGAAACCCGGCACGATATCGGGCAATATCAGCCGCGCAGCACTGACCGGCACGTTGAGACGCAACGAGCCCGCCGGCCTGTCGCGAAAACCGTTCACCACGTCCAGCGCCGCCTCCACCTCCGACAGCGCCGGGCCGAGCCGCTCCAGCAGGCTGAGGCCCGCCTCGGTTGGGACAACGCTGCGCGTCGTGCGGTTGAACAACCTGACACCGAGCTGCACTTCCAAGCGACGCACCGCCTCACTCAGGCCGGAGGCGCTGCCGCCGCTCGCACGCGCGCCGTCGCGAAAGCCGCCGGCGCGCGCCACCGCCACGAAAGCATTCAGATCGCTGAGGTCCATCATTGTTCGCCATTCCGCACGGCCTGTGTGGATTGTACCGGATTATCACGAGGTTGGGCAGCGCCTATCTCTGCCTCCTCAAGGAGATCAATCATGTCCAACATCCAACAATCCGGCACCTTCGCCCCCGCCACCTTCAAGCTTGGCAGCCGCACCGTGAAGCGGCTCGGCTACGGTGCCATGCAACTCGCGGGACCCGGCGTGTTCGGGCCGCCCAAGGATCATGACGCGGCATTGGCCGTGCTGCGCGAGGCGATTGCGCAAGGCGTCGACCATGTCGACACCAGCGACTTCTACGGTCCGCACGTCACCAACCGGCTGATCCGCGAGGCGCTGGCGCCCTACCCCCAAGATCTCGTCATCGTCACCAAGATCGGTGCCCGGCGCGGCGCGGATGGATCGTGGCTGCCGGCCTTTTCCGCGGAAGCGCTGACCCAGGCGGTGCACGACAATCTCAGCAATCTCGGGCTCGAAGTGCTCGACGTCGTCAACCTACGCATCATGTTCGATACCCATGGCCCCGCCGAAGGATCGATCGAAGCGCCGCTTACCGTGCTGGCCGAGCTCCAACAACAGGGTCTGGTCAGGCACATCGGGCTGAGCAACGTGACGCCGGCGCAGATCGCGCAAGGACGGGGGATCGCCGAGATCGTCTGCGTGCAGAACCAGTACAATCTGGCGCATCGCGGCGACGATGCCCTGATCGACGATCTTGCCCGCGATGGCATCGCCTATGTGCCGTTCTTCCCGCTCGGCGGCTTCAACCCGCTGCAATCCTCCACCCTGTCGGAAATCGCGGCGCGCCTCGGCGCCACGCCAATGCAGGTCGCGCTCGCCTGGCTGCTGCGCCGCGCGCCCAACATCCTGCTGATCCCCGGCACATCGTCGGTCGGGCATCTCAGGGAGAACCTCGCTGCGGCTGAACTGGAATTGCCACAGGATGCGCTCAGCGAACTGGACGGCGTGGCGCTAGCGGCTTGAAGCTAACCAATCTCCCCCCTCGTGAGGGAGATTGGCAGCGTCAGCCGCCGCTTAATTGATGCTCGCCGTATTCGCCGGCTCAACCGGCCGCGCCTCGTCGGCATAAGGCACGCGAAAACCATTCGCGGCCAGCCAGTCGATTGCCGCCTTCGGCTCGTCGGTCTGGATGATGGTGGCGCCGCGATCGGCCCAGAAACCCCAGCTTTCGCGCGGCAGGCTGGCCTGCACCGCCAGTTCGTCGCCGCGGCCGCCGGCGAGGAAGCCGCCCGGTTTGTTGGCGATGGCGTAGGTGTCGGCCCAGATGTGCCAGTTGCCCCTCACAGCGGCCGCGCGCATGCGCGTGCTGAACAGCGGCCCGCCCGTCTCGGTCAGCGTCTCGGCGCCTGCCCGCCAGTTGATCAACTCGATCGCGCGCGGCGAGAAGGCGCGGTCGACCGTCCCGGCGAAACCGGCGTCATGCACGGCGTCATCGGCGATGATCGGCATGAACTGGAAGCCGCCGCCAATGGTCTCCATGGCGGCCTTGACCGTGGAAATCCGTTGTGAATTCCACAGGTTCTCCTTGACGATGACCTGTTCGGCCATGCCGAGATCGCGAGCGACCGCAATCATGCCCGGGAGGGCGCCGACGTCGAGCTTGTTGTCGAGGTTGATGAGGATCCGGTCTCTGGTCGCCATCAGCATCTCGCGCAGCGTCGAGACTGTTTCACCTGTCGCCGCACCGGTGCCCTCGACCACCAGCCGGCATGTCTTCAGTTCGGCCAGCGTGTATTTGACCACCTCGCCCTTGCAGGTCGTGGTGCGGTCGAGCCAGCTGTCATGCATGACCACCAACTCGCCGTCCTTCGAGCGCCTGATGTCGACCTCGACGATTTCGGCGCCCATGGCGATCGAGCCCTCCACGGCGGCAATCGAATTTTCCGCGTAGAGCGTCTTGCCGGCCTGCATGCTGCCGGCGCGATGCGCAGCCACCATGACGTGATCGCGCCATTGGTTGGCATGCTCGAAGCGGTCGAGGATCTGTCTGGCGCGGGTCTCGCCGGCCAAGGCCTGGCCAGAGGCGGCTGCCACGGCCGTGTAAAGCAGAAAACTCAGCCAGATGGTCCGCATCGAGAATCGCTCCTTGCCGGATCGACACCCGGATAGGCGACGCCCGTGACATCTGGGTGAACGAAGCCGGCTAGCGGAATACTCGCAGCAGGTGCGTCAGATGCGTTTCGAGAGCCTGCGGAACCACGCCATGGCCGGCATCTCGACAAAACGCCAGGTGATCCAGGAGGCGGCAATGGTAGCGGCGAGCATGACGACGATCGCCACCGCCCCCGTCCAGCCGGCACCGAAGCCGGTGGCAGGCTGGCCGCGCAGCATGAAGTCGCCGATCAGGCCAAGGCCGAGCTTGCGCTCGACGAGCCCCGCGACGTTGATCAGGCGCGCCTGGACGAAGATGTGGACCATGTAGATCGAATAGGACAGCGCGCCGAGCGTCAGCATGAACGGGGCTCTGAGCAAGGCGCTGATCCAGCCACCCTCATGGGCGAACAGAAACAGCGCCAGCGCGAACACCAGGGGTGCCGCGATGCCGAAGTCATTGTCGCCCGCCAGCGAAACGAAAAGCACGATGACGGCCACCATGACGATTTCGGCAAGGGTCCAGTCCATGCGCGGGCCGCCCCTGGCGAGAGCCTGTCGCGCCCCTGCAATGGAATCATGCTGAAACCAGGCCAGCAAGGCGCCGAGCGAGAAGCCGTACAGGCAACGGATGAAGCCGAAATCGAAGGACACATCCATATGATGGGTCGAGAAGCCGAGCAGGAACAGCGGCGCGGTGACGGCGGCCGCGACGAACCATATCCAGGCGCGCGCGCCGGCGACGAAGACCACGCCGGCAAACAGGAGATAGGCGAAGAACTCGGCCGAAATGCTCCAGCTCGGCGCATTCCAGGTCAATTGATCCTCGAAGCCGACACCCTGCAGCAGAAGGAGATTGGCAAGCAGGCTGTTGAGGTCGAAGCCGCCGGTGAAGGGGGCAGCCCCCGTGCCGTGCAATTGCGGCAGCATCAGCCGCAGCAGCTCGAAACCGGCGAAGGCGGCAAGCATGAGCAGATGCAGCGGGTAGATGCGGCCGAAACGGACCAGGGCGAAACGCGCGACCTGTCCCGGTTGGTTGAGCCGATCGCCGTAGCTGCTGGCGATGACGAAGCCGGAAAGGACGAAGAAGAAATCGACGAACAGGTAGGACGAACCGATGAAGGCGCTTTGCGAAATCGTCGAACCGGTAGGAAAGTGAAACAGCGCCACCAGAAGCGCGCAGATGCCGCGCCACGAATCGAGGACCAGGAAGCGTTCGCCGGCGACCGTGCCGGTGTGGGTCGACGCCGCGGCACGGGTGGGGTTGAGAAACGCGGTCTGCGTCATGATGATACAATCCTGTCTTGCCGTGGCACTCGGGCAGCGCCATTCCGTCTCGCCAAGCTATGACTGGCATCTTCCGTGCCGGTTCTGTAGTTGTTGCAACCCGATGAAAAACGAGGATCCGTAATGGCGAACCACACCATCGACAACGCCTTCACCGCCCGTTCCAAAACGGGCGCCGCGTTTGAGCCGACCTATTCCGGCGCGCTGTCGTTCATGCGGCGCAAATACACCAAGGACGTGAAGGGCGCGGATGCGGTGGTGTGGGGTATTCCCTTCGATGCCGCCGTCACCAACCGGCCTGGCGCCCGCTTCGGGCCGCAGGCGATCCGCCGTGCCTCGGCGATCCTCGACAACGACCCGCAATATCCCTTTTCACGCGATCTGTTCGAGCATCTGGCGGTCGTCGATTATGGCGATTGCCTGCTCGATTCGGGCAACCATCAGAAGACGCCCGGCACGATCGAGCGCGAAGCGGCGAAGATCCTCAAATCAGGCGCCTTCCTGTTGACGCTCGGCGGCGATCATTTCGTCACCTGGCCACTGCTCAAGGCGCATGCCGCCATCCATGGTCCGCTCGCTTTGGTGCAGTTCGACGCCCACCAGGACACCTGGCCGGACGACGGCAAGCGCATCGACCACGGCTCCTTCGTCGGTCGCGCCGTCAAGGAAGGCATCATCGATCCCGACCGGTCGATCCAGATCGGCATCCGCACCCATGCGCCCGACACGTTCGGCATCAAGATCCTCCATGGCCATGAAATCGAGGAGATGCGGGCGTCCGACATTGCCTACGCCATTGTCGACCGCACCGGCGGCAAAAAGACCTATCTCACCTTCGACATCGACTGCCTCGATCCGGCCTATGCGCCCGGCACAGGCACGCCGGTTGCCGGCGGGCCGTCCTCGGCCAAGATCCTGTCGACGCTGCGCCAGCTCAACCAGATCGATATTGTCGGCGCCGATGTCGTAGAGGTTGCGCCGGCCTATGATCACGCCGATATAACGGCAATCGCCGGCTCGATGGTGGCCATGCAATATCTCGGTCTGCTTGCTGAACGGAAAGCCCGGCTTGAAGAGCTGAACAACGGCAATCACAATGGTGCCGCAGTGATTCAAGGCCAGGGCATATAGTCTTGAAAACTCAGGGAATTTGAACAACCCATGAAACCGAAAATCTTCATCGACGGCGAACACGGCACCACCGGCCTGCAGATCAGGGCGCTGCTTGCCGAGCGCGGTGATCTGGAGATCATTTCCATCCCCACCGAGCGTCGCAAGGAAACGGCGGCACGTGCCGAGTTCCTCAATGCCGCCGATGTCGCTATCCTGTGCCTGCCCGACGACGCGGCGAAGGAAAGCGTCTCGCTGATCGCCAACGACACCACCAGGGTCATCGATGCGTCGACCGCGCATCGCGTGGCGGAGGGCTGGGCGTATGGTTTCGCCGAGATGGACAAGGACCAGGCAAAGGCGATTGCCTCGGCAAAGCGCGTCGCCAACCCAGGCTGCTGGCCGCAGGGACCGATCGCGACGCTGCGGCCGCTGGTCACAGCAGGCCTGCTGCCGGCGGATTTTCCGATCACCGTCAACGGCATTTCGGGCTATTCGGGCGGCGGACGGCCGATGATCGAGGACTACGTCGCCAAGGGCGAGGACGCCTCGGAATTCCTGCCTTACGGCCTCACCCTGCAGCACAAGCACGTGCCGGAATTGAGGGCCTATGCAAGGCTGTCGCATGATCCGATCATGCAGCCGGCGGTCGGCAATTTCGCGCAAGGCATGATCACCGTGGTGCCATTGCAACTCGGCGGCCTCGACCATGTGCCGACCGGTGCGGAGCTGCATGCGGCGATTGCCGACCATTTCGCCGCCATCAAGGGCGGTGTGGTCGAGGTGGCGCCCTATTCGCATTCGGAGCGCATGCCGGAGATCGATCCGGAGATCTACAACGGCACCAACCGGATGAAGGTCTATGTCTTCGCCAACGACAAACGGGCGCAGGCCCTGCTGCTGGCGGTCTACGACAATCTCGGCAAGGGCGCCTCGGGTGCCGCCGTCCAGAACATGGATCTGATGCTCGGCCTCTGATGGACACGCCAGCCTTTCCGGCGCGCTGGAAAGTCAGCGCGCCCGAACTCATTGCCGAGACCTTTTCGAGCCGCATCTGGAAGGTTTTGCGCGAAGACGGATCGCCGGCGATCGTCAAGGCGCTGAAGCCTTTCGATGACGTCGCCGACGAGTTGCGCGGAGAGTACTATCTCGCCTGGCGGCGCGGCGAAGGCGCGGTGCGTCTGCTCGGCCGCGACGGCCACAGCATGCTGCTCGAATATGCCGGTGAAACCCTGCTGCAGCAGGTTCTCGACGAACAGGGCGACTTTGCCGCGACCGCAATCGCGGCGGAGCTGATGGCAAAACTGTTTTCACGGGGGAAAGCTCCCTACCCGTCCGAGCTTCAGCCGCTCCGGGAACGCTTCGCCAGCCTGTTCGACAAGGCGAATACCGATCGCGACGCCGGCCTTGACAGCCTCTATGTCGAGGCAGCCGTCATCGCCGAGCGGCTGCTGGCCGATCCGCACGACATCAGGCCCCTGCATGGCGATCTGCATCACGAAAACATCCTGCACGGGCCGCGCGGCTGGCTGGCGATCGATCCGAAGGGCGTGCTCGGCGATCCCGGCTTCGACGCGGCGAACATGTTCTACAACCCGCTCGACCGGGACGATCTCTGCCTCGATCCGAAGCGGATCGCTGATATGGCCGAGATCTTTGCCAGAACACTGAGCCAGACACCGACCGCTATCCTCGATCATGCCATTGCCTATGGATGCCTGTCGGCGTCCTGGCATCACGAGGACGACAATGCGGTCGAGGAGAATCGCGAAATGTCGATCGTCAAGGCGATCCGGGCGGTGCGGGCAAGCTTCTGATCCGACCCAGTAGATCGGCTCGGGATCAGCCCCTGAGCGCTATTCCCGTCGGCAAGGGATAGGCGCCCTTGGTGCCGCGCCAATGGGCTGCTGCAAAGCCCAGCACGATCAGCGCAAATCCCTGATGGGTCAGCGCCATATGCAACGGCACATGCATGAGCAGCGTGCCGACGCCGATCGAGGCCTGCACCAGCACCAGTAGAAACAGCAGCGTCGCGCGGCGCGCATGCGTCGAGCCTGGCAGCCGCCGGCGCGTGGCGATCATGTGCCACAAGGCCACGACGAATACCGTGTAAGCGCCAAGCCGATGGACGAACTGCACCGTCTTCGGGCTCTCGAAGAAGTTGCGCCATGCCGGCTCGAGGATCAGCAGATCGCCGGGAATGATCTTGCCGTCCATCAGCGGCCAGGTGTTGTAGCTCAGGCCCGCATCGAGCCCGGCGACCAGGCCGCCGAAATAGATCTGGATCAGCGCCAGCAGCACGATGAAGCCGGCCAGCCTCTGCGTCGACCTATCGGCGGCAGGCTCGGAATGCGGCGCCAGGCCGCGCGCGACCACCATGGTGGCGGTGAAGATCAGTGCGGCAAGCGTCAGGTGGGTCGCCAGCCGGTACTGGCTGACGGAGATCCGGTCGACCAGGCCAGAGGCCACCATCCACCAGCCGATGGCGCCTTGCAGGCCGCCAAGCAGCAGAATGCCCACGAGTTTCGGACCCAGGCCGCGCTCGATGCGGCGCGTTGCCCAGAAAAACAGCAGCGGCAAGGCGAAGACCAGGCCGACGCTGCGCGCCAGGATGCGATGCGCCCATTCCCACCAGAAGATCGATTTGAACGCTTCGATGCTCATGCCCTTGTTGAGCTCGGCATATTGCGGGATCTGCTGGTAGAGCTGGAATTCCTCCTGCCACTCGGCATCGTTGAGCGGTGGGATTACGCCATGGATCGGCTTCCACTGCGTAATCGACAGGCCGGAATCGGTGAGCCTGGTGGCGCCGCCGACCAGCACCAGCGCAAACAGCACCAGAAGCACCACATAGAGCCAGGCGCGCAGCAGCGCCCGGTTATGCAGGTCGCGGTCGCGGGCGACGTATGGCGCGGCAGCTGATATGGCAGCCATGATCTTGTCCCGGCAGGTTGATTTGGCGGATTGGTGGACCATCGCACCCGTGCTGGCAAGACCATCCGGCGCGGCACGCCGTCGCGCCGCGTCTCACCGGTTGCGCAGTCTCGCCTCAAGGCCTATGCGAGGCCGTTACCCCTTGAGCCTGCCAGGCCGCCTGTGCAAATTCCGGCATGCTCGATCAGGAGACCAACCATGCCCCTGCGCCTGAAAAAGCTGATCGGAATGTTTCTGCTGGTGGCGCTGGTCATCATCTATGCGCTGGTCGCATCGATCTTCGCGGTCGCCCGGCTGTCGGAGTCGGGTCCGTGGGTGCATTTCCTGTTCTTCCTGCTCAGCGGCCTGCTCTGGGTGCTGCCGGCAATGGGCATCATCAAATGGCTGATGCTGGAGCCGAGGGCCAAGCGCTAGGCGAAACCGCCAGCGTCAGATGGTGACGACCATCTTGCCGGCATTGGCGAGCGGCGTCGTCACGCCCGACAACATGGTGCGAATGTGGGCGAGGCTCTGATAGCGGCCGTTGACGGAAATGCGCGGCAAAGCATGCAGGAACCCGGCATGTTCGGCGCGCAGCACGCCGTGGCGCGTCGTCACGGCAGAGGTGTAGCCTGCGTCACGGGCAAAGCCGACTTCGCGACAGCCTACGGCACTCGCATAGCCATAGGGGTAAGCGAAATGGCGGGGCTCTTCGCCCAGTTCGGCCAGCAACATGGCGCGCACGGCGCCGATCTCGTGCCGGGCATCGGCTTCGGAGAGCCGCTTCAGATTGCTGTGGTTGATCGTATGAGCGCCGATCGTCACCAGCGGATGCGCGGCGATGCGGCGGATTTCGTCCCAGTTCATCAGTGTCCGCAGGCGCGGACCGTCGGCGTCGATGCCATTTGCGCGAGCCAGATCACGCAACACCGCCTGCAGGTCCTCCTCGCGGATTTCGGAGGTGAGATAGGCGTGCAGGCGTGCATTGGCCTGCAGCTTCTTCGCGGGGGTCGAGCAATCGATCGACAGCGGACCATTCGGCCGCGTCAGCGTCAAGGTATCGCGCGCGTTGACGATGTCCTCGACAACATCCCACCACAGGTCGGCTGTGCCGTTGATCAGCCCGGGCGCGACATAGATGGTGATCGGCGCGCCGTGCTTCTCCAGCACCGGCAGCGCCTCGACCATATTGTCGCGATAGGCATCGTCGGCGGTGATCGTGGCAAACTGACCGCCTTTGCCTCCCGCCTTGATGCACTCCACCGCCTCGTCCATGGAGACGAAGGCATAGCCATGCGCCTTCATGTCGGCGATCATGGCGTCAAGGAAGCCGGGCGCGATATTCAGATGCCGGTTGACGCTGTCCGGCTTTTCCGGCGTCGCGGTAACACGGTGCAGCATCAGGATGGCGCCAATGCCACCGATGAACGGCTTGGCCAGCGGTGCAAGGCCGGTATAGCGGGCGACGTTCAGCGCCAGTTTCCGGATTGCCTCCCCGCCGTCGATCATTCATTCACCTTTTGCGCCTAGGCTGATCCAAGCACGGAATGCGCCTATGCGAACCCCCAAATCGCGACCAATACGCCCTAAGGATTGAGGTATGGTTGACGCAACTGCGTCATTTGACGGCAATCGGCTTGCGGCGACCGAGGCATCGTCGCGCGCCTTGCCACGGGACCGTGCCGGCCTGTCGATCTCGGTGGCGTCCACGGACGGACTGGCGGCCTATGCCGAGTTCTGCCGCTCGGCTCTGTTTGGTCCGGCGCAGAGTGCTGCCTGGATCCTGAATTGGGCGGCCGAGACACGACCGGACCTGCTCGTCGCGACGCTGAGTGCCGAGGGCAAACCGGTTTTTTCGCTGGCGCTGGAGGTTGCCTGCAAGGGACCATTCCGGATCGCCCGCTTCATGGGTGGGCGTCACGCCAACGGCAACTTCGTCGCCGCGGACCCGAACTGGCTGGCCAAGGTGGATATGCCGGCCCTCCGATCGGTGCTGGCGGCCATCACCGAGGCACGCCCGGACATCGATCTGGTCGCGCTCGAGCGGTTGCTGCCCGATCTCGACGGCGTCGCCAATCCGCTCGCATCGCTTGACCATTTTTCCAGCCCCAATCTGTCGCTGGCCGTCGATCTCGCCGGCGGCTTCGATGCGCTGCTTTCTCGCGCCAGCGGCAAACGCAAACGCAAGAAGCACCGGTCGCAGATCCGGAAATTCGAGACCGTCGGCAGCCACCGGCGCATCGAGGCCCGCACCCCGGACGAGGTCGACAGGCTGCTCGACGCCTTCTTCGAGATGAAGGAACTCCGCTTCCGCAAGATGGGCATCGCCAACGTCTTCGGCGACGCGCAGGTGCGCGGCTTCTTCCGCGCGCTGTTTTCGCAAGCACTTAGCGAGGACAAGCCTTCCTTCGTGCTGCACGGGCTCGAGGTTGCCGGCAAGCTGCGCGCCATTACCGGTTCAAGCCGCTCGGGCAAACGCCTGATCTGCGAATTCGGAGCGATCGCCGAGGACGATCTCGGGCACGCCAGCCCCGGCGACTTCCTGTTCTTCGACAACATCCAGGAAGCCTGCGAGACCGGTTTCGAGCTGTATGACTTTTCGGTCGGAGATGAGCCTTACAAGCGGCTGTGGTGCGATATCGAAACGCGGCATTTCGAAGTGCTGGTCCCCTTGACCGTGAAGGGCCGCATGCTGGCGCTGACGCTTCGGCAAGGCGCGCGGCTGAAAGCCTTCGTCAAGAACAGCCCGACTATCTGGAAGCTGACCAAGGTGCTGCGCCGCAAAGCCGCCGGCCAGGCGGCGCCCTCGGAAGAAGATAGCTAACGCAATGACGCCGATCATCCGCACACTGTCCCTGCAGGAACTGGCGCTTCTCGTCGACTGGGCGGCCGCGGAAGGCTGGAACCCAGGTCTTGAAGACCCGGCGATGCTCCAGGCGGCGGACCCCGAAGGCTTCATCGGCGCCTTTGTCGGCGACGACATGGTCGCGGCAATTTCGGCCGTGGCCTATGGCAGCGAATTCGGCTTCATCGGCCTCTACATCTCCCGGCCTGACATGCGCGGCATGGGCTACGGCAAGACGGTGTGGGACGCCGGCATGAAAAGGCTTGCAGGCCGGACCGTCGGCCTTGACGGCGTCGCCGAGCAGCAGGCCAATTACCGGCGCAGGGGCTTCGCGCCGGCCTACGAGACCATCCGCTTCACCGGGCGCAAGGCAGGCCCGGCGGCCAGGGCCGATGGGTTGCGGATGATTACAACGCAACTCCTGTCCGATGTCGTCGCCTATGACGCCCATTGCTTTCCGGCGCCCCGAGACGCCTTTCTGAAGCGATGGCTGCAAGAACCGCATCATGGGTTGGCGGCAATCGGTTCGCGCGGCGTCACCGGCTTTGGCGTGGTGCGCCGGTGCCGATCCGGCTTCAAGATCGGCCCGCTGTTTGCCGACGACATGGAAATCGCTTTGCAACTCCTGGAGGGACTGGCCCGTGCCTGTGAGGGCGGCGAGCTGCATATCGACGTCCCCGCCGATAACACCGGTTTCATAACTGCGCTCGATGCGGCCGGCTTTGCGCCGACCTTCACCACCACGCGCATGTACAAGGGGCCTGCCCCGGAACTGGACCTGCAAAGGGTGTTCGGCGTAACGACCCTGGAACTGGGCTAGATCGGGCGAACCGCCGAACGGCTCCGCCAGGCGATCCGCGGCTCTCTCAGGCGGCGGCAGTGCGCCGTCCCGGCACCGGATTGCCGGGCGGTTCGTGGCCGAGCGGCGTCACCAGCGTCAGGTCGGGATAGCCGTTCTCGATCAGCTTGACGGCAGCTTGCGTCACCTCGTCGTCGGCCTCCAGCATGGAGAGAAAAACCTCGGTCGCATCGCCGGTCAGACGGCCGATGCCCTGCGCGTCGGCTGGTCCGCATTCGACCACGACCAGATCATAAGCCGTTGTCAGCGACTGCATGATGATCGGCAGCCGGTCGGCGGCGCGCATGGCGCGGACCGGATCGGCGGTTCCGACCGGAATGACGTGACAGTCCGAGTAGAGATCGGCATGGATGACGTCACTGAACTGCGCTTCCGAAGCGAGCAGGTTGGTGATGCCGGGAAACAGTCCGCTGTCCAGCATCGGCCGCGAGGCGGCCCCCGACGCGGTGAGGTCCAGCAACAGCACGCGCAGCCCGGCGTCGGCGACTTCGCGCGCCACCAGGATCGCCGATGCAGCCGCCTCGTCGCCTTCCGGCGAGACGAATATGGCGCGCGCCGCACCGCTTGAGATCAGCTTTTCGGCAGCCCTTTCGATGTCGATCTCGCCCAGGGTGGAGCGCGCCGGTTCGGGCTCGACAACCGTCTGCTCTGTCGCCGCCGTAGCGGGCATTGCGACCACATCCGGCGCCTCGGCCATGGCCTGCATCGCAGCGGCATAAGGCTCCGCATCGGCTTCATGCGCAGGTTCAGGCAGTTCCTGGTGAATGAAGGGTTCCTGGAAGACGGCAGGCTCGGGGCGGACAAATGGCTTGGCGGCCGGCGTCTGCGCCACATGGGGCATCGCCACCTCATCGATCCGTTCGAAACGGGAACCGCTCGCCGGCCGCATCGCGCGGCCTGAGAACAGCTCCCGCAGAAGCGTCACGATGGCCATGATCAGCAGCGATGCGGCGAAAGCCGCGCCGACGATCGGCCCGACCTTCGGGAAATAGGCCTCGGAGGGAACCGACGCCTTCGAGGCGATCCGGGCGTCGACCGGCAGATAGTTGCGGTCTTGGCGCGAAGCGGCTTCGCGGTAGTTGGTCAGGTAGAGTTCGAGTTGCTGCCGCTTGGCGGTCGCGTCGCGCTGCAGTGCGTCGAGGTCGACCTGTTGTTCGCCGGCCTGCGCCGAAGCGGCTTTCAATGTGTTGACGTCGGCGACGAGCTGGTTCTCGCGGGCCTTTGCCGTCTCGGCCTGCATCAACAGGCCTTTCATGATCTTCTGGGCCTCGCTGCGGATCTGCGCGTCGAGATCGGACAGTTGCGATTTCAGCGCGCGAATGCGCGGATGATTGCCAAGCAGCGTCGTCGACAGATCGGCGATGTTGGAGCGCAATTCGACCTGTCGCTCACGCAAGCGCTGGATCAGGTCTGACGACAGAACCTCCGGCACGGCGTCCAGCGAACCGCCATTCTGCAGCGCCCTGCGCACACCGTCGGCGGTCGCTTCGGCCGCAGCACGGTTGGCGCGCACTTTCGACAGTTCGCTCGACAGTTCCGAAAGCTGCTGGGTGGCCAGCACCGAATTGTTGCCACCCATCAGAAGATCGGACTGGGCGCGATAGGCGGCGACCTTCGCCTCCGCATCCTTGACCTGCCGCTGCAGGTCGGCGATCTCGGGCGCCAGGAAGTCTGCCGCGGCGCTGTTCGATTCGAGCTTTGCCGCCCCTTGCCCCGCTATATAGGCGGCAGCGATGGCGTCCGGTATGGCGGCCGCGAGCTTGGGATCTTCCGATGAGAACTCGACGGCAATGATGCGGGTCTTCTCGACGCCGTAGACGTTGAGCTTCTCGTGCATTTTCTTGAGCACGCGCTCTTCCGTCGGAATTTCCATCGGGTCGCTTTTCAGGCCGACCAGAACCAGAGCGCGGCTCAGCGCCGACATGTCGAGCGCTTCATTGAACTCGGGCAGTTTTTCCAGCCCAAGCTTTTGCGAGACCTGCTTGAGGATTTCGTTGGAGGAAATGATCTGGACCTGGGTGGCGACGCCCTGCTCGTCGAGAATAGGCTTGTCGGTGTCGTTGTTGTTGCTGGCCGGCCGCGTGTAGATGGATTCGCGCGGCGCGATCTCCACCTGCGTCTCGGCCTTGTAGTGCCGGGTTGCCAGCGAGGCGAAAGCAAAGGCCAGCCCGGTCGCCAACAGGACGACGAGGCCTATACGCAGCCAATTCCTCGCCAGGCTGGCGAAGAGCTGCCTGAGATCGACATCGACATCTGCGGCCGCGGACTGAACGGACATGCATCCCTACTCCGATACTGGGTCAGCACGCACCGTAAACAACTATGGTAACTCAGCCGTTAAGATCGCGGTAAGTTTCCGTTAGGGTTTACTGGCGGGCGACAAACAAAACCGCCAGAAATCGCAAAAACTCTTGCCGATGCGCCACGTGTCGGCCGCTCCCTTTACCGGCCATTAACCCTAACAGGATGATAACGGGCCTCGATCCCTGATGTTTGCTGCGACGCCGCAGCGGCCCAGTCGAAGGTACTTGTCCGGTCATGAAAAGCACTGCTTCCCTGTTTCGCGCGCTGCTTGCCGTATCGATGCTGGCTGGCTGTTCCAGCTACCGGCCGACGCCGGCCGCCTTCCATGAGGTGCTCGATCAGCCCTACCGTCTTGGCGCCGGCGATCGCGTCCGCGTCACCGTGTTCGAGCAGGACGGGCTGACCAACACCTACAGCGTCGATCAATCCGGCTATCTCTCCTTCCCGCTTGTCGGCGCCATACCGGCGCGCGGACACACCGCGCAGCAGATGGAAAAGGAGATCGCCGACAAATTGCGGCAAGGCTATCTGCGCGATCCCGACGTTTCGGTCGAGATCGACCGCTACCGGCCGATCTTCGTCATGGGCGAAGTGGGTGCCGCCGGCCAATACTCTTACGTCCCCGGCCTGACGGTGCAGAAGGCGATCGCCATTGCCGGCGGCTTCACGCCGCGCGCCAACCAGGAAAGCGTCGACATCACCCGCGACATCAACGGCAAGGTGATGACCGGCCGCGTGGTCACCTCCGACCCGCTGCTGCCGGGCGATACGGTCTACGTCCGCGAACGCCTGTTCTGACAGATACCAAGTGGCGGACAGGCTCAGGATCGTCCATTGCTTTCGCTCACCCGTCGGAGGAATTTTCCGGCATGTGCGCGACCTGACCGAGGCGCAGGTCGCCGCCGGGCATTCCGTCGGCATCGTCTGCGATTCGACGACGGGCGGCGCGTTCGAGGAACATCTGTTCGAGCAGATGAAGAACATGCTGGCGCTCGGCATTCATCGCACGCCGATGCAGCGCCACGTCGGTCCCGGCGACCTTGCCTCGGCCTGGCGCACGTACAGGATCATCAAGGAATTGCGGCCGGACGTACTGCACGGGCACGGCGCCAAGGGTGGCGCCTATGCCCGTCTGTTCGGCTCGTTGTTGCGGGTATCAAGGTCTCGCGTAGCCCGCCTTTATTCGCCGCATGGCGGCTCCCTCCACTATGACGAGAACACGACCACCGGAAAGCTGTTCTTCGCGCTCGAGCGCTTCATGGCTCGCTTCACCGACTATCTGCTGTTTGTCTCGGACTATGAGCGGCGGACCTATCGCCACAAGGTCGGCGAGCCGCCCATTCCCAACACCCTCGTCTATAACGGCCTGCGCGCCACTGAATTCGAGCCGGTGATCACCGCGCCGGACGCAGCCGACCTCCTTTATATCGGCATGATGCGCGACCTGAAGGGGCCGGACATCTTCATCGACGCATTGGCGCTCGCCGGCCCACGGTTCGGCCGCGCGCTGACCGCGGTGATGGTCGGCGACGGCGACGACCTACCGCGCTACCACGGGCAAGTGAAACGCCTCGGGCTCGAGCGCCATGTCCGC
This sequence comes from Mesorhizobium sp. M7A.F.Ca.CA.001.04.2.1, assembly GCF_003998485.1. Lineage (NCBI taxonomy): Bacteria > Pseudomonadati > Pseudomonadota > Alphaproteobacteria > Hyphomicrobiales > Phyllobacteriaceae > Mesorhizobium > Mesorhizobium sp. M7A.F.Ca.CA.001.04.2.1. Next base: position 1,303 of record NZ_RZQT01000130.1, on the reverse strand, counting down.
TTCCTGCCGCCGATGCCGGCCAGGGAGGCCTTTGCCCTTGCCGCGCTTATCATCGTTCCTTCGCGCGCCGAAGCCATGCCCTATATCGTCCTGGAAACGCTTGCCGCGGGAAAGCCGATGATCGCAACAGCGGTCGGCGGCATTCCGGAGATATTCGACACCGGTTCCCCTGCCCTGATCCGACCTGACCCGATCGAGCTCGCCGAAAGGATGAGCCAGGCGCTGGCCGACCCGGCCGCCTATCGCGATCTGATGCCGGATGGGGCCGACCTCAAGGCACGCTTCGGCGCCGATGTGATGGCCGCCGACATCGAGAACGCCTATTTCGCCGCGCTCGACAGGTAGGCGCAGGACCAAGCCGTTCCAAAGCCGTATGTTGTTTCAAGGGTTTCTTAGCTCTCTTTTGCTATGATCGAGGGGAAGCTTGCGGAAAGCCCTCATGAACGAGATCGACCCCGCGCGCCGCTTTTCAGCAGAGGCGGTGCGTAAATTCGACGGCCCGGCCGATGGCGACACGCCAAGCGGCATGAACGATGTCGCGCGCCAGGTCGCCTCGCAGTACCGGCGCGATACGATGTCGCCGATCATGGTCAGCGGCGTCCTGCGCATGGTCGAATTCGGCTTGCTGTTCCTGTCCGGGCTCGCCGTCTATTTCCATTATGTCGGGTTCTTCAATTATCTCGCCTGGCAGTATCCGGTAACGATCGCCGCCGCGTCGTTCCTTGCCGTGGTGCTGCTCGACGTCACCGACTGCTACCAGATCGTCGCCCTGATGCGGCCGATCGCCAATTTCGGCCGCGTGCTGCTGGTCTGGGCCGGCACTTTCGCCCTCATGGCGCTGACGGCGTTCGTCATGAAGATGTCGGAAAACTATTCGCGTCTTTTGTTGGGCAGCTGGTTCGTCATCGGCTTCGTTCTCATCTTCGGCCTCAGGCTGGTAATGTCGAAGCTGATCCGGGCCTGGGCGCGCGATGGCCGCATGGAGCGGCGCGCCGTCATCGTCGGCGGCGGCAAGGCGGCGGAAATCCTGATCCGCTCGGTCGAAAAGCAGCCCTACAACGATATCCGCATCTGCGGCATCTTCGACGATCGCGGCGACAAGCGCTCGCCGCCCATCGTCGCCGGCTACCCCAAGCTCGGCACCATTTCGGAACTGATCGAATTCGCCCGGATCGCGCGTATCGACATGCTGATCGTATCGTTGCCGCTGACCGCCGAATCGCGCGTTCTGCAGTTGCTGAAGAAGTTGTGGGTGCTGCCGGTCGACATCCGGCTTTCGGCGCATTCCAACGCGCTGCAGTTT
>NZ_RZQT01000012.1:0-85869 GCF_003998485.1 Mesorhizobium sp. M7A.F.Ca.CA.001.04.2.1 | reverse complement strand
CCGATGTCTATCTCAAAGTAAAAGGGGGGCGGGCCCGCCCCGCCGCTCTTTTTTGTGCCTGACACGGTAATTGCGGTTAAGCCGCCTTTGCTTCCACTTCATGCAACGCGAAAGAACGTCCATCCGCGTCGAAGATATGCAGGTCCTCGCCATTGGCGCTCAGCCGCAATGTCGAGCCGCGCTTGACCTCGACATTGCCGGGCAGCTTGGTCACCAGCGGCAGATCGGCGCGGCCGATGTCGACATAGACAAGCTGCACCTCGCCGAGTTGCTCGACATAGTCGACCGTCCCCTCGAACAGATAGTCCGCGCCGCTGGCGATGATCAGGTCCTCCGGCCGCACGCCAAAGCTCACCGCGGCGCCCTTTGCCGAAGCCGGCGTCGCAATCGGCACGGTCGCCTTGCGTCCGCCGACATGGCTGACGACGGTCGGGTTTCCGGTCTTTTCGATGGTCGCCGGCAGGATGTTCATGGCCGGCGAGCCGATGAACTGGGCAACGAACAGATTGCCGGGCTTCTTGTAGAGGTCCATCGGCGTGCCGACCTGCTCGATATGGCCGTCCTTGAGCACCACGATGCGGTCGGCCAGCGTCATCGCCTCGACCTGGTCGTGGGTAACGTAGATCATGGTCGTGTTGGGCATCGATTCCTTGAGCTTGGCGATCTCGATGCGGGTGGCGACGCGCAGCGCGGCGTCGAGGTTCGAAAGCGGCTCGTCGAACAGGAACACCTTCGGATTGCGCACGATGGCGCGGCCGATGGCGACGCGCTGGCGCTGGCCACCCGACATCGCCTTGGGCAGCCGGTCGAGATATTTGGTCAGCTGCAGGATCTCGGCGGCCTGGCGCACGCGGCGGTCGATCTCGGCCTTGTTCTCTTTGCCGATCTTCATCGAGAACGCCATGTTGTCGTAGACGGTCATGTGCGGGTACAGCGCGTAGGACTGGAACACCATGGCGATGCCCCGCTTCGACGGCGGCACGTCGTTCACCACTTCGCCGGCTATTCTGAGTTCGCCGGAGGTGATTTCCTCGAGCCCGGCGATCGACCTCAGCAATGTCGACTTGCCGCAGCCCGACGGGCCGACGAAGACGATGAACTCGCCCGACTTAATATCGAGGTCGATGCCGTGGAGAATGTTCAGATTGCCGTAGGACTTCTTCACTTGTCTTAGCGTGACATCGGCCATTGGTTTCCTCCAGTGATTGGAAATTCAGTCGAGACGCCCGAACCAGGCGCCGTAGCCGCCAAGCTCGATGGAACCGCTGCTCGCCTGCCCCGAAAATCCGTGCCCGGGCAGAGGTTGCAGCGATCGGCCGCCAAGGTCAACCTTGGCCCGCCCGGCTCCCAGATTGAAGACGCAGACGATCTGCTCGTTGCCTGCGCGGCGCGTGAAGGCGACGGTATCTCCCTCACTTTCGATGAAGGTGATGTCGCCCTTGGCCAGCGCCGGATGGGCACGCCGGAAGCTGAGAAAGCGCCGGTAGTGCTCGAGCAGCGAAGCCTCGTCGCCCTGCTGGACATTGACCGCTTGCGCCAAATGCTTGGCCGGCACCGGCAGCCAGGGTTTTGCCTGGGAGAAGCCGCCATTCTTGGCGCCGCCGTCCCACACCATCGGTGTGCGGCAGCCGTCGCGGCCCTTGAATTCAGGCCAGAAGCGGATGCCGTAGGGATCCTGCAAATCCTCGAACCGAAGGTCGGCCTCGCCGAGCCCAAGTTCCTCACCCTGATAGATGCAGACCGAACCGCGCAAGGACATCAGCAGCGCCGAGATGACCTTGAGGTAGGCGGTCGGGTCGGGCTCATTGGCGGCCCAGCGCGAGGCCGGGCGCATTACATCGTGGTTGGAGAAGGCCCAGCACGACCAGCCATCGCTGGCGACCTTGCCGAAGGATTCCAGCACCGAGCGGACCTTGCCCGCGCTGATCTTTTCCGGCGCCAGGAAATCGAAGGAGTAGCACATGTGCACGCGCTTGCCGCCGGCGGTGTAGGCGGCCACCACTTCAAGCCCACGCTGCGAATCGCCGACCTCGCCGACCGCTGCCGTTGCCGGATATTCATCGAGCAGGGCACGGAACCGTTCGAGGAAGCCGAGATTCTCGGGCCGGCTCTTGTCGTAGAGATGGTCCTGGTAGTTGTAGGGGTTGACCGCCGGCGCGGTCTGGTCGTTGCGCTCTTCCGGCGGCAGCGGCGGGTTGTTTTCCAAGCCCTGGCTGTGGAAGTAGAAATTGATGGTGTCGAGCCGGAAACCATCGACGCCGCGCTCCAGCCAGAAGCGGGTGACGTCGAGCAACGCGTCCTGGACTTCGTGGTTGTGGAAGTTGAGGTCGGGCTGCTCGGCCAGAAAATTGTGCATGTAATATTGCTGGCGGCTGGTGTCCCATTGCCAGGCCGAGCCGCCGAAGATCGACAGCCAGTTGTTGGGCGGCGTGCCGTCCGGCCTGGCGTCTGCCCAGACGTACCAGTCGGCTTTCGGGTTGCTGCGGCTCGACCGGCTTTCCTTGAACCAGGGATGATTGTCGGCGGTGTGCGACAGCACCTCGTCGATCATCACCTTCAAGCCCAACCTGTGTGCCTCGGCGGTCAGCGCGTCGAAGTCGGCCAACGTGCCGAACATCGGATCGACATCGCAGTAATCCGACACGTCATAGCCGAAATCCTTCATCGGCGACTTGAAGAACGGCGAAATCCAGATAGCGTCCGCGCCGAGTGCGGCGATGTAGGCGAGGCGGCCTATGATGCCCTTGAGATCGCCGATGCCGTCGCCGTTCGAGTCCTGGTAGCTGCGCGGATAGATCTGGTAGATCACCGCGCCCCGCCACCAGTCGCGATCGATGGCGAGGTCAGGCTTCGAGCTGGCCTTCAAAGCGGATTGCATCGTCTCAGCCTCCTTTCACCGAGCCGGCAAGCAGCCCGCGGACAAAATAGCGCTGCAGCGAGAAGAACACGATCAGCGGCACGATGATGGTCACGAAAGCCGATGTCGTCAGAATCTCCCAGTCGCCGCCGCGTGAGCCCAACAGCGCGTTGAGCTTGGCGGTCAGCACAATCTGGTCTGCCTCTGTGCCGAGGAAAACCATCGCCACCAGCAGATCGTTCCATACCCACAGGAACTGGAAGATGGCAAACGAAGCCAGCACCGGAAACGACAGCGGCAAGACGATCTTGACGAAGATCTCGAAATCGCTGGCGCCGTCGATGCGCGCCGATTCCATGATTTCGCGCGGCAGGCCGGCAATGTAGCTGCGCAGCAGGTAGATGGCGAAGGGCAGGCCGAAGCCGGTATGCGCCAGCCAGATGCCGAGATAGGTCTTCGACGGCATGCCGAAGAAAGCGCCGACGCCGTTGTAGAGTTTCAACAGCGGGATCAGCGACATCTGCAATGGCACCACCAGCAAGCCGATGATGACCGCGATCAGCAGCGCCCGGCCGGGAAACCGCATCCAGGCCAGCGCATAGGCGGCAAAGGCGGCGATCAGGATCGGGATGACGGTCGCCGGAATGGTGACGGTCAGGGAATTCATGAAAGACCGTCCGATGCCTTCGGAAAACAGCACGGTTTTGTAATTATCGGTGGTGAATTTCGGCGGCGCCGACGAAGCATAATAGACGCGCTGGCCGCGATCGCCTTCGAACGCTTTCGGGGACTGCATGACGAAGGTGCCGTCGGCATTGAGCTGCAAGGTCACGCCGTCGCCGAGATCGGCTGTGGTGCCGGCGGGATACTGCGTCGGTGCCGCCGATTTGACCCCGAAGGCGCTGATGTCGCGCTTGGCGCCGTCGCCAAAGATATTGCCCTCGAGCACGAACTTGCCGGCCTTCTCGACTTGCGCCGAGGCGGGCGGCAGCCGGCCGGCTTCGGTCTGGGTGGAACTGGCGAACGAGTTCCACCAGCCCGAGGCGATGATCTGGTTCTTGTCGCGCAGCGACGAGACCAGGATGCCGAGGGTCGGTATGGTCCAGATCGCGACGAAGATGAGCACGGCGATGTGGACGCCGAAGCGGCTGGCGAAGGAATTTCCGGTCGCGACGGCCATCTCAATGTCCTCCCGTCTCTTTGTTCGCCTGTCGGATGTTCCAGACCATGATCGGAATGACCGCAATCATGATGATGATGGCGATGGTGGCGCCGCGGCCGAAATCGCCGCCGCCGCGGAACATCCAGTCGAACATCAGATTGGCCAGCACCTGGCTGTTCCACTGGCCGTTGGTCATGGTCAGCACGATGTCGAACACTTTGAGCACCAGAATGGTGATCGTGGTCCAGACCACGGCGATGGTGCCCCAGATCTGCGGCACCATGATCTTCCAGAAGATCTGGAACGGATTGGCGCCGTCGATGACGGCGGCTTCCAGCGTTTCCTCGGGGATGCCGCGCAGGGCGGAAGACAGGATGACCATGGCAAAGCCGGTCTGGATCCAGATCAGGATGATCATCAGGAAGAAATTGTTCCAGAACGGCAGCGATATCCAGACCTGCGGCTGGCCGCCGAAATGCTGGATGATGGCGTTGAGGATGCCGATCTGCGTCTGGCCCTCGCCCCGATACTCGTAGATGAATTTCCAGATCACGCTGGCGCCGACGAAGGAGATCGCCAGCGGCAGGAAGATCAGGCTCTTGGCGATCGTGCCCCACCAGATCTTGTCCGTAAGCACGGCGATGATCAGCCCGAGGAAGGTGCAGGCGGCCGGCACCACCGCCAGCCAGACGATGTTGTTGAGGATCGAGTTGCGGAACTCGCGGTCGCCGAACGCCCATTCATAGTTCGCCAGGCCGACGAAATTGATGCCGCCGCGATCGAGGAACGACAGCCGCAGCGTCTCGACCACCGGATAGATCAGGTAGATGGTGAGGATGATCATCGCCGGGCCGACGAACAGCCATGGGCGGACCAACCCTTGCCGGCGTAGATTGTCGATGGCCGCGGCACCGGCGACGCCGCGTGATGGGAATATCAGGTCGACCAGTTTGTTGGCGCCCCAGAAATAGGCGACGCAACCGCCGACGCCGACGATGATGACGAATATGGCCGAGAAAATCTGAGCCGCCATGGGTCCCTCTCCCCCTGCGCATGACCCGACAAGGAATGACCTTGGTGACGGGGACCAGGCGCCGATTCAGTTGTTTGGAGCGCGTCATCGGCGGCTTGCGCACATTGCCGATCGCGCTTCATGTCAATGCGCTCATGACGAAAGGCTGCGGCACGGGCCGCCGTCGGATCCGGGCCGGTACGGTCCGGATCCAGTGCGAGAATGGTTGGTCGTCTACGTGCCAGCCGTCTACTTGATGGCGTCCCAGCTCTTCTGGATGTCGGTGGCGACGTCCTGCGCCGACTTGCCGCCGACCAGGTCGATCATGCCGGTCCAGAAGGCGCCGGCGCCGATCTTGCCCGGCATCAGGTCGGAACCGTCGAAGCGGAAAGTCGAGGCATTGGCGAGGATTTCGCCCTGTTTCTTCAGCGCGTCGCTGGCATAGGCATCCTTGTTGACCGACTTGAGCGGCGTCACGAAGCCGCCTTCGGCCATCCAGATCTCGTGGGCGAGCGGCATCTTCAGGAATTCGATGAATGCGCGCGCGCTCTTGCTGTCCTTGGTGATCATCGCCAGCGTGCCGGCGCCGAGCACGGGCGTGCCCAGTTCAGGCTTGGCGGCATAGGGCGGGAAGTAGAAGAAGTCCGCGTCCTGGCCGACCTTGGTGCCTTCCGGGAAGAAGGTCGGAATGAACGATGCCTGGTGGTGCAGGTAGCATTTCGGCGGCACCGAAAAGAGGCCCTTCGGGCTGTCGCGGAAGTCGGTCGCCGCAACCGCCTTGGCGCCGCCGTCGACCATCTTGTCGTCGGTCGCGATCTTGCCGAAAATGTCGATGGCGTTGACCACCGCCGGATCGTTGAACGGGATCTCGTTCTTCACCCATTTGTCGTAGACCTCCGGAGGCTGGGTGCGCAGCATCAGGTCTTCGACCCAGTCGGTTGCCGGCCAGCCGGTGGCACCGCCGGAGCCGAGGCCGATGCACCACGGCTTGCCGCCATCGGCGATGATCTTCTTTTCGAGATCGGCGAGTTCTTCCTGGGTCTTCGGCACCTTGTAGCCGGCTTCCTCGAAATTATCCGGCGAGTACCAGACCAGCGACTTCACGTCGGCCTTGTAGGGGAAGGCGAAGAAGCCCGGCTTGCCGTCCTTGTCCTTGAAGGTGCCGAGATCGACCCATGACTGGCCGGCGCCGTAATTGTCCTTGACCCATTTGGCGGTGTCGTCACCGAGCGGCGTCAAAAGGCCCTTCGACGCCAGGTCCTGGATGAGGCCCGGCTGCGGCAGCACGGCGATGTTGGGCGGGCTGCCGGCCTGCGTGTCGATGACGATCTGCTGCTCGTAATTCTCCGAGGAGGAGTATTTGATCTCGACGCCGGTGGCTTCCGAGAAATAGTCGAGAACGCCGCGCACCAGGCCTTCGTCCTCGCCGCGCCACGGTCCGAAGATCGACAGCGTTTCACCCTTGAGGTCGACTTTCTTGAGCTCTTCGTAGTTCGCCCAGTTGAAGCGCTTGTCTTCGCCGGGCTTGAACTTCAGTTCGGCCTGCGCGGGCGCGTTCAGGGCGAACGTGGCAAACGCAGCACCCAGCAAAAGCATTTTCTTCATCGGTATTCCTCCCAGTGGGTCTCACACACCGGACGGAACCTCCATTCCGCCCGCCGACGCCGCAGGACTGTGACTCAGTCGGAAAGGAACCGCAACCTTTCGAAGAGTCTTCCAAAGCGCTTTGGCTTTTTCGATCACGCCATTGAATCGCGGGGAAGTCAAGGGGCTGGCGAATCAATCGATTTAGGTTCGCGCATTTGCGCCCAAAAAGTGCGTCGCAGCACGCTATTATGGCAGTGCAGCAGCAATTTTTGTTTCAAACATGCCCAAACCGCGTCTATGGTTGGGCTTCGTATGGCTCGGCCCCGGTGGCACTTGGGTCGATTCAATTTAAAAGCGCTTTGAGGGAATGGAGACTTTCGTGAACCTCAAGCAGCTCGCCCACATGCTGGCACTTTCGCAAACCACGGTAAGCCGCGCGCTGAACGGCTATCCCGAGGTCAACGAGGAGACGCGCAGGCGTGTCATGGATGCCGCCAAGCGCCATGGCTATCGGCCCAACCCGAGCGCGCGCCGGCTGGCGACCGGCAAGACCGGCATGATCGGCTATGTCCTGCCGACCGGTGCGTCCGTCGACATCGATCCGCATTTCGTCGAGTTCCTGTCCGGCCTTGGCGACTATGCCCGCTCGCACGAGCTCGACCTTGTGCTGTCGCCGGCCGACGCCGACGACCAGGAGACGACCTACCGGCGCATCGTCGCCAACCGGCAGGTCGACGCTGTTTATATCTCCTCTCCAAGGCCCGCTGACCGGCGCGTGGCGCTGGTCAACACGCTCGGCATTCCCTTCATCGTCCATGGCCGCAGTGAGGGCTTCGATTTCGACTACGCCTTCACCGACATCGACAATGAGGGCGCCTTCCACGAAGCGGCCAGGCTGCTGATCCAGCTCGGTCATCGGCGGCTGGCGCTGATCAACGGTGACGGCCGCGAGACCTTCGCCATCCATCGCGAACGCGGCGTGCGCCGGGCACTCGCCGCGAGCGGACTGACATTGATCGAACGCCATGTCTGCTCGGTCGATATGACCGAGGAGAACGGCTACCGCGCCACCAGGCGTTTGCTGGAAGGGGACGACGCGCCGACGGCGATCGCCTGCTCCAGCCTGATCATGGCGCTGGGCGTCGTGCGTGCGGTGCGCGACCTCGGCTTGAGCATCCCGGGCGACGTCTCGCTGATCGCCCATGACGATGTCTTCCCCTGGCTGAGGCCGGAGAATTTCTCGGTGCCGCTGTCGACGACGCGTTCATCGATCCGTCTCGCCGGCGCCCGTGTCGCCGAGCGGCTGGCGGCACGGATTTCAGGACTGGAGGAGGGCGCGCGAGGCGAGGTCTGGCCGGTCGACCTGGTGGTGAGAGGGTCAGTCGCCGGTGCGCCGGCGTAGCTGGAGATCAAAGCCATGTGCTCTGCGGGATCGAGTTGAGACGCGACACTCACGCCGCATCAATCTCGCCCGACGCCGGCAGTAGCGAGACCACCGCAAGGGGGCCGGATTCCGACATCTCACGCCGCGGATTTGAGGTGGTCGATGAAGGCGCGCAGCTTCGGCAGGACTTGGCGCTTGCCGGGATGATACAGAAAGACGCCCGGCGTCGTGGCGGCGATACCGTCCAGCACCGGTTCCAGTTTACCCTCGGCTATCGGAGCTTCAGCGATTGGTCGAGGCGTCTGCGCCAGCCCGACGCCCCGCATCGCGGCCCCGAGCAATGTCGGATAATCGTGCGCTATCAGCGGGCCTGAGAGCATCGCCTCGATCGCCTCGTTGCCGTCGACGAAAGCCCAGGGCGCTATGGCGCCGTTCGAACGGCGCAAGCGCAGGCAGGCGTGGTTGCGCAGATCATCGACGCGTTCGGGGCGGCCGTGGCGTTTGAGATAGTCAGGGCTGCCGACGACCACGAACGAAAACGATGGGGTTAGCCGCACCGCGACCATGTCGACCGCAATGAACTGGCCGAGACGGATGCCGGCATCGAACCCGCCGGCCGCGAGATCGACCATCTCGTCGCTCGCGGCGATCTCCAGCTCGATCTCGGGGTAAGCCCGGCAGAACGACGCGATCATCGGCTCCAGGATCAACGGCACGACGGCGCGGGGCACGGACAGGCGCAGCAGACCGGTCGGCCGTTGGCCGATGTCACGCACGGCCTCGCCGGCCGCGACGAGTTCTTCGAAAGCAGGGCCGGCACGATCGAGGAACCGCTGGCCAGGCTCGGTCAAGCCGACGCTCCGTGTCGTGCGGACGAACAGCGCCGCACCCATGCGTGCCTCCAGCGCGCGCACCGCCTGGCTCACGGCGGGCGGTGTCACGCCGAGTTGCGCTGCGGCGCGGCGGAAGTTGCGGTGCCTGGCGACAGCCAGGAACGCCTCGATGCCCTCCAGCGCACCATGTCGGACTGTGTAGTTCTGCTTCATAGGTTGTTGTTATTACGCCGGGTAGTCGAATTATGGAAGTGGGCCTAGGTATGAGCTGAACCTAGGAGACATCATGCGATGACCGATGAACTTGAAGGGGTACGGGACCATTATCGCGCGACGGGCCTGACCGAGCGGCTGAAGACGGTGTTGGCTGCCCTCGGCCCGGAGGACCAGCTCCTCACGCCCCAACAATTGGGCGTTCTCGACCAGTTTCACACCCGTGGGCTAGCTGCCACCGCCGAGCTTGCCCAATTGGCGGGGATCGCTGCCGGCATGTCGATACTGGACGTCGGCTCGGGCGTCGGTGGGCCGGCGCGCTTTCTGGCTGCGACCTATGGCTGCCGGGTTACTGGCGTGGATCTCAGCGAGCCTTTCGTGGATGCCGCGCGCTATCTGACCGAGCGCACGGGACAGAGCGGGCAGCTGTCGTTCCAGACCGCCAGCGCATTGGAGCTCCCATTCGACGATGGCCGTTTCGACGCGGTGCTGTTGCAGCACGTGGCGATGAACATCTCTGACCGGACGCTGCTCTACAGCGAGATTCGGCGCGTGCTGAAGCCAGGCGGCAGGTTTGCCACATACGACGTCGTGTTGTCTGGAGGCGAGCCGCACTATCCGCTTCCCTGGGCGAGAACGCCGGCGACGAGCTTTCTCCTAACAGCCGGTGCGACGCGCGAGGCGATCGAACCGGCCAGCTTCCGCATGCTGGCATGGCAAGACGACACCGACGCCGCCAAGGCGTGGTTCGCACAGTTGCGCGCGTCGGGGCCGCCGCCTTCGCCCAATCTCGGCGTGGTGATGGGACCGGACTTCGCTGAGCTTGCGGCCAACCTCGGACGAAATCTTATGCAAGGTCGGCTCGGTATCCTGACCGCAGTGTTCGAGGCCGCATGAACCAATTGTCGAGAGGAGGCCAGATGTCCACCGAAGTCCTATTCCAAATCCATCTTGTTCTGGGCTATGTCGCGTGGCTGCTTTGCTTCGCTGTATACGGTTTGCCGTGGCTCAGATCGATGGACCGGGTCGCGGCGCAACGCGCTGTTGCCACTCTGCACAGCTTCCGCTTCTTCGGGCTGGTCTTCCTCGTTCCGGGTGTCGTCAGCCCCGATTTGCCTGCCGGCTTTGCCGTGTTTGCTGCCTACGGCGACCTTGCAACAGGAGTGCTGGCCATGCTGGCGCTGCTCACGGCAAGGATACCTCGGCTCTTCTGGGCGCTCGTCGTCGCCTTCAATCTGGTCGGGACGGTTGATCTGATCGTAGACTATTACCACGCCATCCAGGTCGGCCTCCCCCAGCGTGCGGGCGAACTGGGCGCCACCTACGCGATCCCGATCATCTACGTGCCGCTGCTGATGATCACGCACATCGTCGCGTTCTATTTTCTGGTGCGTCCCCCGCAGGCCGCCGCTTGGACTGTCGCAGACTAGTCCTTTGCCGCCGCCTTGATGTCCAGCAGGCCGTAGCCGAAATCATTGTCGCGTCCCTTGGGACCGAGATCCCTGGCCGTTGCCGCGAGCGCCTTTTCGATGTCGTCGGCCGAGCGATCGGGCGCGGCATGGATGAGATTGGCGATGGCGCCGCTCACGATCGCCGCGGCAAACGAGGTGCCTGTGACCAGATCCGAGCCGGCGCCGCTCGGCGCCACCATCTCGACGCCGGGTGCCGAGATGAAGACATAGGCGCCGCGATTGGCCTGCGGCATCAGCCCGTCCTTGGCATCGGTGGCGGTCACCGCGACGACACCATCGAAGGCGGCCGGATAGCCATAGGGCGCCTTCGGCCCGTTGTTACCGGCTGCGGCGACCAGCACCATGCCGAGCGCGCGGGCATTGCGGCAGGCGACGCCGAGCAAATCGTTCTTCGGCCCGACAAAGCTCATATTGATGATGCGCACGTCCTGTTCCGCCGCCCAGTCGAGCGCCGACAGGATGACGTCCATGGTCGACTTGCCGCCCTCGAAGGCGCGGGCGTGATAGATTTTTGCGCCCGGTGCCATGCCTTCCAGCGCGCCGACGCCGGCGATCAGCCCGTCGATCGACGTGCCGTGATCGCGCTTTTCGATCGGCACGTCGGGCATGGCGTCGAACTGCCCGGCAATGACGCCCGAGAGCGCCGGGTTGGTGTCGTCGATGCCGGTGTCGATCACCGCGATGCGGACGTTTTCTCCGCTGGCCTGCTTGGAATCGAGTGCAATGCGGTCGAACGCATAGTTGACGATGCCGGCGGCCTGCTGCAGCGAATAGACGTGATTGGGCTCGCGCCGCTGGGTGCGGCCGTCGGCGGCCAGTTGCGCCAGCACGACGCCGACGGGCCGGCCGTCGGGAATGCCGAAGCGCACCAGTGTGGTGCCAAGCAGCCGCGACTGGCGCTGCGAGCGCACCTGCAGGCCGAAGGAGGCGGCGATCTGCTGGACAGCGCCGGCATCGCCGTCGACGGTCACCAGCACCTCGTCGGGCACGAAATCGCCAACCACCGCGCGCGGCGGCTGAACGGCAATGAGATCGGTCGGCGAGACGATCGGGCCACCGGGCGGGGGGCCGGCTTGAGTGTCGGCCGGCGGCGTCGCCGGTTCGGGCCGTGGCGTCGGCACAGGGGTCGGGGGCGCCGCCGGGTTGGGAAACAGGTCGACGATCAGGGCCGGCAGGAACACCGCGCCGGATTGCGCCGCATCCGATCCGCCCTCTGTGTCGCTGCCATCCTTGGCGCAGTCGGCGCCTGCCGCATTGGTCCTGTCGCGGCAGTCGATTTTCGTCTGGTCGGGATTGGGATCTTTGGTCTGCGCCGACGCGGGCACGGCGACGATTGTCATCGCCGCCGCAAGCATTGCCGCAAATCGAATGACCGCCTCAGCCGCCATCAAGCGGTTTCCTTCCCTCGATCACAGTCTCCGTGAAAGCCTGGGCGGCAACAAGGCCGATTTGCCTGGTGTAGTCGGCTGCGTTGGCAGCCGGGATGCCAAGCCGGAACACGCCGTCGGCGGTCGGTCCGCCGACGATCTTCAGCTCGTTGCTGCCGAGGAAGGCGGAAATGTCCGACATCTTCGCATCCGGCTTGAACTTGACCAGGGCGAACGGCATTTTCGCCAGATCGTCTTGCGCGCCGGCAATCTCGAAATCATTGCCCTTTCCGCCGGGTTCGACAAACGACTGCACCATGACCAGCGCCAGCAGAACCGCGGCTGCCGCCCAGGCGACGCCGACCGGCACCGCCATGAAGCGGCCCCAGGCCTGCGCCAGCCAGGACGATCCTGCCGGCTTGCGCGCAGGCCCGGCCTCGGCGTCGAGTGCCTTGGCAAAGCGGCTGAGCGCATCGGCCGGCGGCCGGATTGCTTCGTTGGCGGCCGTGGCGCCGGAGAATTCGGCTTCAGCTTCGCCAAGGGCGGCAAGTGCGGCCGGATCGCTGGCCAGCCATTCCTCGACCGCTTCCAGGTCGGAACCTTCCAGCGAGCCGTTCAGGTAGAACGGCAGCAGCGTTTCCATTTCGTCGCGGCGCGACATCTTTTCAGCGGCGCTCATGGCCACCCCCTGTCGTAACCGGCGGCCTTGAGAGCCTCGCCGAGTTTCTTGCGGGCGTAGAACATCCGGGTCTTGACGGTGGCGACCGGAATGTCGAGCACCTCGCTGATCTCGCTCACCGACTGCCCGTGATAATAGGCAAGATCGATGACGACGCGATGCTCTTCCGGCAAGGCGTCGACGAAGCGCCGCAGGGCGGCCGCCTTGTCTTCCTTCATGGTGACGACTTCCGGCGTGTCAACGCCGTCGGGCACCGCGGCGGCGGCCTCGTCGTCGATCCAGTCTTCCTTTTTCTTGCGCAGAAAGGACAGCGCCTTGAAACGGGCAATGCCGAGCAGCCATGTCGAGACTTCGGAACGCCCTTCGAAGCCGGGCGCCTGGCGCCACAACTCGAGGAAGACTTCGTTGGCGATATCGTCGGCCATCATTTCCGATCCGGTCTGGCGCGCCACGAAGCGGTAGACCCGCGCGTGGTGACGCATGAACAGGAGCCGCACGGCGGCTCGGTCGCCCTTCGCGACCCGGTCGACGAGCGCGCGATCGGTCTCCGTCGCTGCCGTCATGGCCGGTCGAGCCGCCTGGCTCCTGTCTGCTCTGTCGCTGATCGGCCCAAAAAGGTTCATCCTCCGCCAAGGAATTTTGCGGAGGCTAACCGAAGAGCGCGGAGGTTGCCAGAGGTGCGCCTCTTCCTTCTCCCACAAGGGCAGAAGGGAAGAGCTTCGCGGACCGCTTCTCACTCCAAGAAAGACTTCGCCTTCATCGTCGCGGGCACGGGAACACCCAGTCGGCTCAGCACCGTCGGCGCGAGCTGCAGCTGGTCGAGTAGTGTGTCCGCATCCGGCCCTTTGCCTTGTCCAAAATAATACAGCGCGAAATCCTGCATCTCGTCGTCATGGCCGCCGTGATGGCCACGATCGGTCTGGCCGTGATCGGCGGTCACGATCACCTCATAGCCGGCTTCGATCCAGCGCGGCAGGAAGGCGGCCAGCATGCCGTCCATCGCATAGACGGCATGGTCCATCTCGTGGCAGTCGTGGCCGAAGCGGTGTCCCATCGAATCCAGCGTGCAGGTGTGCAGGATGCCGTAGTCGATGCCATGGCGTTTCGTCAGCATGGTCAGCGTCGCGAACAGGTCGACATCGCTCGGCGTCATCTGGTTGCGGAGATTGTAACCGGTCATGGTGTGGAAGCGGCCATGCGTGATCGGCCCGCCTGGCTCGTCGAATTCCATGCCCTCGACCAGGTCGAACGGGTAGGCGCGGAAGAATTCCGACCAGTAGGAATGGGTCACCGCCCCCGTCTTGCCGCCTGCCTTGCTGACCTCGGAGAAGATATCGGGCTGCTCGACGCGGAAACGGTTCTCATTGGAGAGAATCCCGTGCACCTGCGGCGAAACCCCGGTGTGGATCGAGGCATAGCAGCAGGCCGAGGTCGACGGCAGCACCGAGCGCATCTTCCAGACCTGCGCCTCGCCCGATTGCACCCAGCCTTCGAGATTGCCCATCAGCCGGCGCCAGTTCCGGTAAGGCACGCCATCGAGGATGATCAGCAGAAGCTTGGATTTGAGCGCCACGGGCTGCTCCATGCGGTTGGCGGTTGAAACGGGAACGCCGTGTGCCGTCCCGGGCACACGGCGTTCTGATAGATGAAATCGGCCGATCAGGGTCCGCTCAAGCGTTGAGCCAGCACTCGGCAAGCGCGTAGCCGTCCATCATTTCGCCGATAGGGCTCTTGGCATAGCCGCCGATCTTGTTGGTGGCGGCCGCGTCGATGAACTGGTTGAAGAAGGGCACGATCAGCCCGCCTTCGTCACGCATCATCACTGCCATATCGTGGTAGATCGCCTGGCGCTTGGCCTGGTCGAGCTCGCCGCGCGCGGTAAACAGCATCTTGTCGAATTCCGGCCGCTTGAAGCGCGTGTCGTTCCAGTCGGCGGTCGAGACATAGCCGGTGGAATACATCTGGTCCTGCGTGGCGCGTCCGCCCCAGTAGGAGAGCGAGAAGGGCTGCTTGTTCCAGACCTCCGACCAGTAGCCGTCGCCGGGTTCGCGCTTGATCTCGATCTTGATGCCGGCTTTGGCGCAGGACTGCTGATAGAGCTGTGCGGCATCGACGGCGCCCGGGAAGGCGACGTCCGAGGTGCGCAGCACGATCGAGCCGCTGTGGCCTGATTTCTTGTAGGCTGCCGCCGCCTTGTCCGGATCGAACTTGCGCTGTTCGATATCGGCGGAAAACAGCGGATAGGCCTCGTTGATCGGGAAGTCGTTACCCACCGAGCCATAGCCGCGCAGGATCTTTTCCAGCATCTCGTCGCGGTCCATGGCTAGCTTCAGCGCCATGCGCAGATCATTGCTGTCGAAAGGTGCGGTGTCGCAGAACATGTTGAACGGATAGTAGCCCTTGCCCGAGACGTTCTCGATGGAAACGCCCGCGATGCGCTTGACCAGATCGACGACCTTGGGTTCGACGCGGTTGATCATGTGCACCTGGCCGCCTTGCAAGGCTGCAAGCCGTGCGGTCGCATCATTGATGACGATGATCTCGACCTGGTCGGCATGGCCGGCCTTGTCGCCAAGCCAGTAATTGGCGAAACGCTCGCCGCCATGGCGCACGCCTGGCTGGTTGACGCTAACCTTGTAGGGTCCGGCGCTGATGCCGGCATTCGGATCGTCCTTGCCGCCATTCGGCTGGATGACGAGATGGTAGTCGGCCATCAGATAGGGGAAGTCGGCATCGGCGTCGCCGAGCGTGACGATGACTTCCTTGCCGCTCGCCTTGACGCCCTTGATGTTCTTGAGGATGCCGAGTGCTCCGGACTTGGACTTCTCGTCCGCATGGCGCTCGATGGTGGCGGCAACGTCCTCCGCGCCGACCGTCTTGCCATTGTGGAACTCGATGCCATCGCGGATCTTGATCGTCCATGTCTTGGCGTCGGCTGAGGCGCC
The DNA here is from genome assembly GCF_003998485.1 of Mesorhizobium sp. M7A.F.Ca.CA.001.04.2.1. Taxonomy (NCBI): domain Bacteria; kingdom Pseudomonadati; phylum Pseudomonadota; class Alphaproteobacteria; order Hyphomicrobiales; family Phyllobacteriaceae; genus Mesorhizobium; species Mesorhizobium sp. M7A.F.Ca.CA.001.04.2.1. The sequence goes on along the minus strand of NZ_RZQT01000012.1, from coordinate 70,358 downwards.
AATCTCTTCGGCAATCAGGTTGACCAGCTTGTTGTCCGGTGTGAGGCGCACAAGATACTCGCCCCAAAGCTTGCCAAAGCTGAAGGTTACCTGGCTGAGATTCAGCGCCGGATCGAGGCTGTTGGTGGATTCCCCGCCCTGCAGGCCAGCCTTGATGATACCGCCCTTCACCGCCGTCTGGGCAAATGCCTTGCCGGCCAGCGCCGGCATCATGGCCGCCGATACGCCGAGCGCGGCGGCGCGCCCAAGAAAGGCACGGCGCGATATCCGGCCGTGACCGGCGAGTTCGGCGAGATAATCGAGTTCAGTTTTCATGTCCTACCCCTGTTTAAAAGTCGTGCGAGCGGCGCTCGTCCCGAAGGACGTGTGGCGCTCTAGTGTTGCATCCGGATGACGGTCGCTGACGCCCCTATGTGGCAGCTTGGTCTGACACAATTTCCAGGGGAAGCGCCTGCCTTTTTCTTCCGGCAGTATTGGTTCCCAGTTTTCCCGGAATTGCTTTAGTTCCCCGCGCTGGCCATGCGCCGTCCCTTGATTGCCTTTTCCAGCCAGCCGATTTCCATCTCTGGAACCGAGGAGAGCAGCAGGTCGGTGTAGGCGTCGAAGGGCGGGCTCAGCACCTTGCCCTTGGGGCCGTAACGCACCACCTCGCCGCGATACATAACCGCGATTGAATCGGCGATCGACTTCACCGTGGCAAGGTCATGCGTGATGAACAGATAGGCGACGTTCTCTTCCTTCTGCAACTCCAGCAGCAGCTCGAGGATGCCGTGTGCCACCAGCGGATCGAGCGCCGAGGTCACCTCGTCGCAGATGATCAGCTTCGGCTTGGCGGCAAGCGACCGGGCGATGCAGACACGCTGTTTCTGGCCGCCGGAAAGCTCGGCCGGGTAGCGGTCGGAAAATCCCTTGCCCATCTCGATCTTGTCGAGCAGTTCGGCAACGCGTCTGTCGCGCTCACGGCCGCGCATGCCGAAATAAAACTCCAGCGGCCGGCCGATGATGGTGCCGACGGTCTGACGCGGGTTCATCGCCACATCGGCCATCTGGTAGATCATCTGCAACTGGCGCAGATCCTCCTTCGGCCGGTCGGCCAGCCTGTTGGCCAGCGCGCGTCCGTCGAAGGTGACGGTACCCTGTTCGGGTGGCAAAAGTCCCGTGATGGCGCGCGCCAGCGTCGACTTGCCGGAGCCGGACTCGCCGACCACGGCCAGCGTCTGGCCCGGATAGATGTCGACGGATACGTCCTTCAGCACCTTGATATGGCTGCGGCCATAGGCGGCGGTGACGTTCTTCACCGACAGGAACGGCGACGTGCCGGGCTTCTGCTCCTGGTGTTCGATCTCATGCACCGAGACCAGCGCGTTGGTGTATTCCTGGCGCGGCTCCTTGATGATCTGCCTTGTGCCGCCCCATTCGACCAGCCTTCCATGGCGCAGCACCATGATCTCGTCGGAGACCTGGGCGACGACGGCAAGGTCGTGCGTGATGTAGAGCGCAGCGACATGGGTGTCGCGGATGGCGTCCTTGATCGCCGCCAGCACGTCGATCTGCGTCGTCACGTCGAGCGCCGTGGTCGGCTCGTCGAAGACGATCAGGTCCGGCTCGGAGCACAGGGCCATCGCCGTCATCACACGCTGCAACTGGCCGCCCGAAACCTGGTGCGGAAAACGCTCGCCGATGGTTTCAGGGTTCGGCAGGCTGAGCTTCTTGAACAGCGCAACCGCGCGCTTCTCGGCCTCGGCGCGTGTCGCGGTGCCGTGCAGCAGGGTGGCTTCCACCACCTGGTCCATCAGTCTGTGCGCCGGGTTGAAGGCCGCTGCCGCCGACTGCGCGACATAGCAGACCTCGCGGCCGCGTAATTTGCGGAAGCCGTCCTTGCCGCCCTTGAGGATGTCGCGGCCGTTCAGGATCACCTCGCCGCCTGTGATGCGCACGCCGCCGCGGCCGTAGCCCATAGACGACAGGCCGATAGTCGACTTGCCGGCGCCGGATTCGCCGATCAGGCCGAGCACCTTGCCCTTCTCGAGCGTCAGTGAGACATCGTGCACCAGCACGATGTCCTTCGGCGGTTCGCCGGGCGGGAAGACGGTAGCCTCGATGCGCAGATTGCGGATGTCGAGCAGCAGGCCTGACTTCGGTTGCCCGAGCTTCGCTTTGGTGTCGGCCATCACCCGCGTCCTCCCTTGAGGCTTGTCGTCCGGTTGAGCACCCAGTCGGCAACCAGGTTGACGGAAATCGCCAGCAGCGCGATCGCCCCCGCTGGGATGAGTGCGGCCGCGATGCCGAACACGATGCCGTCTTTGTTTTCCTTAACCATGCCGCCCCAGTCGGCGTCCGGTGGCTGCACGCCAAGGCCGAGGAACGACAGCGTCGACAGGAACAGCACCGCGTAGATGAAGCGCAGACCGAGTTCGGAAACCAGCGGCGACAATGCGTTGGGGAGGATCTCGCGGAAGATGATCCAGCCGCTGCCTTCACCGCGCAGTTTCGCCGCTTCGACATAGTCCATGACGTTGATGTCGACGGCGACCGCGCGCGACAGGCGATAGACGCGGGTCGAATCCAGAATGCCCATCACCAGGATCAGCGTCACCAGATTGGTCGGCAGCACCGACAGCACGACGAGACCCATGATCAGTGTCGGGATCGACATCAAGAGATCGACGAGGCGCGACAGCAGCGTGTCGAACCAGCCGCCGAAGACGGCCGCCGAGAAGCCGAGAATGGCGCCGAGCGAGAACGACAGCGCGGTGGCCAGCACCGCGATGAACAAAGTGATGCGGGCGCCGTAGATCATGCGCGAAAGCAGGTCTCGGCCGAGATTGTCGGTGCCCAGCAAATGGGCAGCCGACATCGGTTCCCAGACGTCGCCGACGATTTCGCCATTGCCGTGCGGCGCGATCCAGGGGGCGAAGACCGCCGCAAGCACGAACAATGCCGTCAGCACGATGCCGATCAGCGCGGGGATGGGGATGCGTTTGATATCGAGCATATCCGCCCCCTATTTCGGATGTCTGAGACGCGGATTGGCGACGATCGCCGCTATGTCCGCAATGATGTTCAGGCTGATATAGACGGCGGCGAAGATCAGGCCGACCGCCTGCACCACCGGCACGTCTCGCTTGGTGACGTGGTCGACCAGATACTGTCCCATACCCGGATAGACGAAGATCACCTCGACCACGACGACGCCAACGATCAAGTAGGCGAGGTTGAGCATGACGACATTGATGATCGGCGCGATGGCATTGGGGAAGGCGTGCTTGCGGATGACGTTGAAGGCCGACAGGCCCTTCAGTTCCGCCGTCTCGACATAGGCCGACTGCATGACATTGAGGATCGCCGCGCGTGTCATGCGCATCATGTGGGCGAGCACGACCAGCGTCAGCGCCGTCGCCGGCAAGGCGATCGCCTGCATCCGTTCGCCAAAAGGCATGCCGTCATAGACGGTCGAAATGCCGGGGAATATCTGCCATTTCACGGCGAAGAAATAGACCAGCACATAGCCGATGAAGAATTCGGGAAACGAGGTCGAGGCCAGCGCCAGCCCGGAGATCAGCTTGTCGACCCAGCCATTGCGGTAGCGCACCGCGATCAGGCCGAGGATGATCGCCAGCGGCACGGCGACGATCGCCGCCCAGAAGGCGAGGAACAGCGTGTTCCACAGCCGTCCCTTGATCGACGTGGCGATGTCCTGCCCGCTCGACATGGCCGTGCCGAGATCGCCGGTCAGCACGCCGCCCAGCCAATGAAAATACCTGAGATAGGCTGGCTGGTTGAGTCCGAGCTGCTCGCGCAGATTGGCAAGCGACTCCGGCGTCGCCGACTGTCCGAGAATGGCTTGCGCGACGTCGCCGGGCAGGATCTGGGTGCCGGCGAAGATCAGGACCGAAACGGCCAACAAGAGCAGAATGCCCAGCGCAACGCGCTGGGCCACCAGTTTCAAGATGGGTGAGGACATATCCGCAAGGCCAAGCTCAGGCTTCGAGCCAGCACTTCGCCAGCGCGTAGCCGTTCATCAGCTCCTGATGCGGATCGTCGACCCAGCCGCCGACCTTGGCGCCGGTAGCGTCGATGAACTGGTTGAACATCGGCAGGATCAGGCCGCCCTCGTCTCGTACCAGGACAGCCATGTCATGATACATCTGCTTGCGCTTGGTCTCGTCGAGCTCGGCGCGCGCCGCCAGCACCATCTTATCGAAGTCAGGACGCTTGAAACGCGTGTCGTTCCAGTCGGCGGTCGACAGATAAGCGGTGGAGTACATCTGGTCCTGGGTCGAGCGGCCGCCCCAGTAGGACGCGCAGAAGGGCTGCTTGTTCCAGACCTCGTTCCAATAGCCGTCGCCGGGCTCACGCTTCAGCTCGATCTGAATGCCGGCCTTGGCCGCGCTCTGCTGGAACAACTGCGATGCATCGACGGCGCCCGGGAAAGCGACGTCCGAGGTCCGCAGCAGGACCGCGCCGTCGTGGCCGGACTTCTTGAAGTGGAACTTGGCCTTGTCGGGATCGTATTTGCGCTGCTCGATCTCGGTAAACAGCGGATAGGACGCATTGATCGGGAAGTCGTTGCCGAGCGAACCGTAGCCGCGCAGGATCTTGTCCAGCATTTCCTCGCGGTCGATGGCCAGCTTCAGTGCCATGCGCAAATCGGCGTTGTCGAACGGCGCCGTGTTGCAATGCATGATGAACACGTAGTGGCCAGGACCCGCGTGGTTGCGGATGGTGACGCCCGGCAGGCGCTTGATCAGGTCGACGATCTTCGGCTCGACGCGGTTGATCACGTTGACCTGGCCGCCCTGCAGGGCGGCCGTGCGCGCTGTCGCATCGTTGATGACGATGATCTCGATCTGGTCGGCATGGCCCATCTTGTCGCCCTGCCAGTAATTGGCGAAACGCTCGCCGCCATGGCGCACACCGGGCTCATTGGTCGTGACCTTGTAAGGACCGGCCGAGATGCCTGCGTCAGCCTTGTCCTTGCCGCCATTTGGTTGGACGATCAGGTGATAGTCGCTGAGCAAATAGGGCAGATCGGCATTGGCCTCCTTCAGCGTCAGCACGACTTCCTTGCCGCTGGCCTTGATGGTCTCGATACCTTTCATGTAGCCGAGCGCGCCGGATTTCGACTTCTCGTCGGAATGGCGCTCGAGTGTGGCGGCCACGTCCTCGGCGGTCACTGTCTTGCCGTTGTGGAATTCGACGCCGTCGCGGATCTTCAGCGTCCACACCTTGGCGTCGTCCGACGAGCCGATCTCCTCGGCGATGCGGTTCTCGAGCTTGCCTTCCGGCGAAAGCTCGACAATCAATTCGCCCCACATCTTGCCGAAGGCGAACGGCACCTGAGTCATGAACAGTGCCGGATCAAGGCTGTTGGTGGATTCGCCGCCGACAAGTCCGGCCTTCAGTGTGCCGCCCTTGACCGGGCCTGCCGCGCGTGCAGCGCTTGAAAGCAGCGAGTTGGCGAAGGGCGCGGAGATACCGAGCGCCGCCGCCCGGCCGAGAAAATCACGACGGCTCAGTTTGCCCGACGCGACACGCCGGCTAAGAAATTCCAGTTCGTTCGACATTTTTGAGTTCCTCACTCTGTTGGTTCGACTCTGCGGTCGTTTTTCTTGTTTCTTGTGAGGAGAATAATGACCGCAAGGGAAAGCGGTAAGCAAGACCGAATGCGACATGCCGTGGCGTAAATCGTACGTCGCAATTGGACCAATGAAATCGGCATTCAAAGAAGCGCGCGCGGCACCTTCTCCTCGAAATTGCGCTCGAAGACGAGGGTTTCGTCCTCATAGGCCTCGATTCTGGCGCTGACGATGAAGTTTTGCGCATCCGATCGCATTTCGGCTGTCGTTTCGGTGCGTACTGACCATCCGTTTCGCGACAGGGTCTGCGTCCAGTGCGTCTTCCCCGAGGCCGACAGCGGATCGTCGGGATGGATCGTCCAGGTCTCGCGGGCGATGCTGCCATTGGCGAGGCGATGGGCGAGATCGCGCACCTCGCCGAAATCGTCAACAATGGAAAGCGTCACCATTCCGGTCTTCTCATCACGATCGACATGACGCTCTGAATTGGCGGCGCGGATCGTCTCTGTTGCCCAGGGGGTGGCACCTTCCGGCTCGGCGAACGTTACTTCGTCGCCTGTCGCCAGCGGCCGCAGCGGCAAATTGAGCGTCGCCGTCGACAAGGTGAGCTGGACCGGCTCCGGCGACGGCCAGATGGCAGGCCAATAGGCGTTCGAAACGGCAACACGCAGCCGGTGGCCGGCCGGCACACGATAGGCGCATTGATCGAGCACGACGCGCACCGAGACGGTTTCGCCCGGCACCAGCGCCTCGGGGAATTCGTGCGAATTGCGGTGCGTCAGATTGAGCACGCCATAGGAGATCAACTCCGAGGCGCCGTCGGGATGCACATCGCAAAGCCGGACCGCGATGTTGGCCTGCGGACGATCAGAGGACAGCCGCAGCTCGACCTCCGGCGCTCCGACGATGTCGATCGGCTCGATGAGTTCCGGCTGGTCGAGACACACCGACAGCGCATCGTCGGGGCGCTGGTCGCCGGGCAGTTCGGGACCGAAGGTGAAGGGAAAATACTCGCCGCCGGCCAGGCCGCAGCTTTGCGGAGAGGCGATGATGGCGGGTTTTTCCGTTGAGGGGATCAGATCAACCGTTTGCATCTTGATGGTTGGCGAGGGCCATTCCTGCTCCGCCGCCCAACGGCCGGGACGCTCGGGGTGCCAGCGCGCCGGACGCACGCTGTCCATGACATAGGCGCGGTAGGCCGGGTCGGCCTCGACACCGGTGTCGACACCCTTCAGCCAGCGGTCCCACCAGCGCAAGGCCTCCTGCAGGAAGCCGATGGCAGGCTTGGGCCCGGCGTAGTGCGGGTATTTGTGGATCCATGGCCCGACGATGCCCTTGACCGGGGCTTGGATGTTGGTCGCCAGATGCGAGACGGTGTTGCGGTAGCCGTCATGCCAGCCGCCGATCGACAGCACGGCGGCTTTGACGGCGGAAAAATCCTCGCAGATCGAGCCGCGCTTCCAGTAGGCATCACGGTGCTGGTGTTTCAGCCACAGCGGCGCCAGGAAGGATTGGTTCTCCAGCCGGGTCAGCCACAGATCGCGCCACCGGTTGTCGCCGGCCAAAAGCGGATCCGGCGGCCGCGACGAGTAGGACAGCATGGTCGAGGCCCAGCCGAAATTCTCGATCAGCAGGCAGCCGCCCTTGTAGTGGATGTCGTCGGCATAGCGGTCGACGGTCGAGCACAGGCTGATCACCGCTTTCAGCGCCGGCGGCCGCTTGGCCGCCACCTGCAGGCAGTTGAAGCCGCCCCAGGAAATGCCCATCATGCCGACATTGCCGTTGCACCAGGGCTGGCTTGCCGCCCAGGCGATGACGTCGCAGGCGTCCTGCAATTCCTGCTCGGAATATTCGTCGTCCATCAGCCCTTCGGAATCGCCATTGCCGCGCATGTCGACGCGGATCGAAGCATAGCCGTGGCCGGCGAAATAAGGATGCGTCAGCTGATCGCGAAAGATGGTGCCGTCGCGCTTGCGGTAGGGCAGATGCTCTAGGATGACAGGCACCGGATCGTCGCCCGCATCCTCCGGCATCCACACCCGCGCCGACAGGCGGCAGCCATCCGGCATGACGATGCCCATGTCCGGGAATTCGACGATTTTGCGGGCAAATTCGGTGACGGTTTTCATGGCATGCTCCAGGATCGCCAGATGATGGAGCCTGCCGTGCCGCGTCGTGGGCCAGCCAACGAATTCGGCTGGTCAATCCGCGTCAGTTCAGCGGGATATCGTTATCGTCCTTGTTCGCCTGATAGATGTTGGACAATTCATCGTAGCGCGCCGAAATCGCGCCGATACGGGTCTCCAGCCGTCGCCGCTCTGCCTCGGGCAACGCTCGCACCAGCCTGCGGATAGAAAAGCTCTTCCAGTAGGCATTCTCGGCATTGTAGCCGCCGGGATCGAGGGTGAAGACCTCTTTCAGGATCTTCAGGTCGTGCGGGATGGCGAAGCTGTCGCGCGAATCCTCGTGGCTGAACAGATAGTAGAAATTGTCGAAGCCGGTCCAGGTGATCGCCGACAGGCACAGCGAGCAGGGTTCGTGCGTGGCGATGAAGATGGCGTCTTTCGTATCGACGCGCTCAGCCCTGGGCATTTCGTAGAAACGCTTCAGGCAGTGTACCTCGCCATGCCAGAGCGGGTTTTCCATCTCGTTGTTGGTTTCAGCCAGCACCAGCGAACGGTCGTCCTTGCGCAGGATCGCCGCGCCGAACAGCTTGTTGCCATAGGTAACGCCCTCGGCCGTCTTCGGCACGATGTCGTGCTCGATCACATCGAGCAGGCGGTCGATCAGTGAAATATCGGTCACAGGAGGCTCTCGTTGGGCAAGTGGATCTCGTAGGCGTGCGAGAAATGGAACTCTTCGAGATTGGAGCCATCGCCGCCACGGTCGACGATCAGGAAGTCCTGAGCCTCGCCGAGCGGCGTCAGCACGCCATGCCAGAGATTGCGCCGGTAATTGATGCCTTGTCCGGGTGCGGTGATGAAGGCATGCGGCTCGCCCGGCCCCTGCTCCCCGTCATGGCAGACGACGACCAGGAAGGGGCGCGGCGAGAGCGGGATGAAGGCCTGGCTGCCGAAGGGATGGCGCTCGACCATGCTCAATTTCAGGGGCAATTCGTAGGGCGTGCCGCGCACCATCGAGATCAGCACGCGGGCGTTCGGACCGGTTGCTTCGGCGGTAGCCAGATCATGATGGCGCTCGGCCCTGCCGCCATTGATCGGGTAGTGGTTGTCGCCGCCCATGTCGATGACATCGCCGAAGGGGGCAAAGCCCTCGCGGGTCAGCGGCCGCGCGACGATACGGGTCACAGCGCGCGCCTTGCGATGCCGGCGCCGCCGAGCTTGGCGTGCCGGTTGACATCCTTGTAGAGCAGATAGCGGAATTTACCCGGGCCACCGGCATAGCAGGCCTGCGGGCAGAAGGCGCGCAGCCACATATAGTCGCCGGCCTCGACCTCGACCCAGTCCTGGTTGAGGCGGTAGACGGCCTTACCCTCCAGCACATAGAGACCGTGCTCCATGACATGGGTCTCGGCGAAGGGAATGACCGCGCCGGGTTCCAGCGTGACAATGGTCATGTGCATGTCGTGGCGCAAATCTGCCGGATCGACGAACCGCGTCGTCGCCCAGCGGCCTTCGGTGCCGGGCATCGGCGTTGGCGCGATCTCCTGCTCATTGGTGAAGAAGGCTTCCGGCACATCGAGACCGTCGACCACCTCGTAAGCCTTGCGAATCCAGTGGAAGCGCACGGCGGCCCTGCTTTCGTTGCGAACCGTCCAGCCGCTGGCCGGCGGCAGGAAGGCAAAGCCGCCGGGCCGCAACACATGCGTCTTGCCGGCAAGCAGAACCGTCAGTTCGCCTTCGACCACGAACAGAGCGCCTTCGGCGCCGGCATCGGGTTCCGGCCGATCGCTGCCGCCGCCGGGCGCGACCTCGACAATGTATTGCGAGAACGTCTCGGCAAAACCCGATAGCGGTCGCGACAAGATCCAGACGCGGGTTTCGTCCCAGAACGGCAACGCACTGGTCACGATGTCCTGCATCACACCCCGGGGAATGACGGCATAGGCCTCGGTGAAGACGGCGCGGCCGGTCAGAAGCTCGTTCTGGCCGGAATGGCCGCCATGTGGCGCGTAATAGGTTCGCTCGGGCATCCTGATCGTATCCATGGTTTCAAACCTATTGCGGAAGCATGTCCTTGAGGCGGAGCAGCGCGATGCGCTCGACCTGTTTGCAGGCGGTCTCGAATTCGACGCCGCGGCTGTTGCCGATGCGCGCCTCGAACTCCGCCAGGATTTCCTCCTTCGTCTTGCCCTTCACCGCGATGATGAAAGGGAAGCCGAAGGTGGTGACGTAGGCGGCGTTGAGCTTGGAAAACAGTTCGCGCTCCTTGTCGGTCAGCGCGTCGAGGCCGGCCGAGGCCTGTTCCCTGGTCGATTCCGCCGTCAGCCGTTTGGCCTTGGCCAGCTTGCCGGCAAGGTCGGGATGGGCGTTGAGCACCGAAAGCCGTTCGGTTTCGCTGGCGGAGCGGAAGATACGGCAAAGCGCATTGTGCAGGCCGCCCGAAGTGTCATGCGCCGGGCCTAGTTCCAGTTCGTAGGCGCGTTCGGCGATCCAGGGCGAATGCTCGAACACGCCGCCGAAAGTGTGGACGAAGGTCTCGAATTCCATCTTCGATGGACGGAGTGCCGCCGGTTGATAAGGATTGACCTCTTGCCAGTGCTTGGCGATGTCGATGCGCCTCGCCAGCCAGACCTTGTCGTGCGACTTCACATAGTCGACGAAGCGCTTCAGCGCCGCCACCCGGCCCGGCCGCCCGACGAGGCGGCAGTGCAGGCCGATGTTCATCATGCGTGGCCGGCCGGCCTTGCCCTCGGCATAGAGCGTATCGAAGCTGTCCTTCAAATAGGCAAAGAACTGGTCGCCCGAGTTAAAACCTTGCGGCGTGGCGAACCGCATGTCGTTGGCGTCGAGCGTATAGGGGATGATGAGCTGCGCGCCGCCCTCATGCTCGAACCAGTACGGCAGCTCGTCGTCATAGGTGTCCGACACATAGTCGAAGCCGCCTTCTTCCGCCACAATCCGCACCGTGTTGATCGATGTGCGACCCGTATACCAGCCGGTCGGGCGCGCGCCGGTCACTTCGTAGTGCAGCTTGATCGCCGCCTCGAGGTCGCGGCGCTCATCCTCGGCGCTGTGGTCGCGGTAGTCGATCCATCTTAAGCCGTGCGAAGCGATCTCCCAGCCGGCGTCCTGCATGGCCGCTACCTGATCCGGCGAACGGGCGAGCGCTGTGGCGACGCCGTAGCAGGTGATCGGCACTTGCGACTCGGTGAACAGCCGGAGCAGCCGCCAGAAGCCGGCGCGGGCGCCGTATTCGTAGATGGATTCCATGTTCCAGTGGCGTTGACCCACCCAGGGTGCCGCGCCGACGATTTCCGACAGGAAGGCTTCGGACGCCTTGTCGCCATGCAACACGCAGTTTTCGCCGCCTTCCTCGTAATTGACGACGAACTGCACGGCGACATGTGCACCGCCAGGCCATTTCGGGTCCGGCGGATTGGCTCCGTAGCCGCGCATGTCTCTGCTGTAACGCATCGTCCCTCCCGCCGGGCACGGCCCGAAGTATGATCAGAATATCGAAAGGGTGCTTCTCGCATTCCCCCGAAAATTTTTGAAAGTGTTTTTGTCGCACTCCGCTCGACCGGGACTTATGCATCGCCTTTAATTGGCGCACAATTCACTGTTGATACTTGACCGTACCGGGCCAATTCGCTCGTACCGGAAATGGGAGGCGGCCAATGGCAGAAACGTCGAAAGCCGACGGCGGGCGTCTGACGACCCATGTCCTCGACACGGCGACCGGCAAGCCGGCGGCGGGACTGTCGATCGCGCTCTATCACCTCGAGGGCAAGGCGCGGACACATCTGAAGACCGTTCTCACCAATGCCGACGGCCGTTGCGACAAGCCGCTGCTCGCCGGCGCGGAGTTCCGCACCGGCGAATACGAACTGGTCTTCGCCGCCGGCGACTATTTGCGCCAGCAGGGGTTGAGCCTGCCGAAACCCGCCTTTCTCGATGTGATACCGATCCGCTTCGGCATGGCCGAGCCTGTGCATTATCATGTGCCACTGCTGGTCTCGCCCTACGGTTACTCGACCTACAGGGGGAGCTGAGGCATGACCAAAATTAGCATCCGCAACGAAATCCGCTTCATTCTCAATGGCAGGGATGTGGCGCTTTCGTCGGTGGCACCCGACGCGACCTTGCTCGACTGGCTGCGGCTCGACCGTTCGCTGCGCGGCACCAAGGAAGGGTGTGCCGAGGGAGACTGCGGTGCCTGCACCGTGCTGGTCGGCAAGCTGTCGGAGGGCGGCTTGGTCTATGAAAGCGTCAATGCCTGCATCCGCTTCCTCGGCTCGCTCGACGGCACCCATGTCGTGACGGTCGAGCATCTGCGCGGTTCACCCGGCCAGTTGCATCCGGTGCAGCAGGCGATGATCGATTTCCACGGCTCGCAATGCGGCTTCTGCACGCCCGGCTTCGTCATGTCGCTCTATGGCTTGTGGATGAAGTCGCCTGATCCCTCGAACGCGGATGTCGAAAAGGCTTTGCAAGGCAATCTCTGCCGCTGCACCGGCTACGAGGCGATCATGCGCGCCGCGCAGGCCATCTCCAGCTACGGCAAGGCGGCAAAGGACCCGCTGGCCACGGAACGCAAGGCGATCACCGCGAGGCTCGAGGCCATGCGTGACGGCGCCCGGGTCGAGATCGGAACCGGCAAGGCGCGGCTGGTCGTGCCGGCCGATGTCGACGATTTCGCCGCCGTGCTGGACAAGGAACCCGGCGCTACCATCGTGGCCGGCTCGACCGATGTCGGCCTGTGGGTGACCAAGCACATGCGCGATATTTCACCGGCCATTTTCATCGGCGATCTCGACGGGCTTTGCACCATCTCGGAAGACAAGGGCGTCATTTCGATCGGCGCCGGCGTCACCTACACTGACGCCTTCGCGACATTGGCGAAGCGCATCCCGGCGTTGGGGCCATTGTTCGATCGCATCGGCGGCGAACAGGTGCGCAACATGGGCACCATCGGCGGCAACATCGCCAACGGCTCGCCGATCGGAGATACGCCACCGCCATTGATCGCACTTGGCGCAAGTCTCACCTTGCGCAAGGGCAAGAAGCAGCGGACGATCCCGTTGGAAACCTTCTTCATCGCCTACGGCAAACAGGATCGGCAGCCGGGTGAATTCGTCGAGGCCGTGCATGTGCCGGTGCCGGCCAAGGAAACGAAGTTTGCCGTCTACAAGATCACCAAGCGTCGCGACGAGGACATTACCGCGGCCCTTGGCGCGTTTTTCCTGGATCTGGCCAAGGACGGAACGGTGGCCGACATTTGCATCGCCTATGGCGGCATGGCAGCGACACCTAAACGGGCCCTCGGTGTCGAGCAGGCCCTGCTCGGCAAACCCTGGACGGAGGCCACGGTCGAGGCGGCCATGGCCGAATACGCCAATGATTTCACGCCGCTGACCGATATGCGGGCAAGCGCCGAATATCGGGCGCTGGCGGCAAAGAACCTGCTGTTGCGTTTCTTTGCCGAGACCAGCGGCACCAAGGCGCCATTCCAGGTCTCACGGCACGAGGCGGCGTGATGCATATCAGCGCCAGCAAACCAATAGCGTCCTTCTCCCCGTTCACGGAGAGAAGATGCCGGCAGGCAGATGAGGGGCGGCGCCGTCGTCGATCGGTATCTGCAAACCAGTCACGGTCAGCGTCGCCCCTCATCCGACCCTTCGGGCCACCTTCTCCCCGTGAGCGGGGAGAAGGGAAAAGAGGCATTCGATGAACAAGCACGCTGCCCCCAACCTCAAGGCTGAAAAGATCGCTGGCGGCGTCGCCACCGATCAGCGCCACGATTCCGCGCACAAACATGTCAGCGGTACCGCCGTCTACATCGACGACATGCCGGAACCATCAGGCACGCTGCATGGCTGCCTAGGGCTTTCCGGTGCCACGCATGCCACCATCACCAGCATGGATCTTTCGGCGGTGCGTAGAGCGCCCGGTGTGGTCGACGTGTTGACGGCCAGTGACGTGCCGGGCGAAAACGACATTTCGCCGACCGGCCGCCACGACGAGCCGGTGCTTGCCGACGGCAAGGTGCAATTCTACGGCCAGCCTATCTTCTGCGTTATTGCGCAAACTCGCGAGCAGGCGCGCCGCGCCACAAGATTGGCAAAGGTCGAATACAAGGAATTGCCTTTCGTCACCGACATCGGCGCGCTCGATCCGAAGAAGGACAAGCTCGTCACGCCGCCTCTCACCCTGAAGCGCGGCGATGCCGCTACGGCGATCCGTCAGGCGCCGCGCCGGCTAAAGGGAAAAATGCGCATCGGCGGCCAGGAACACTTCTACCTCGAAGGCCATATCGCCATGGCCGTTCCTGGCGAGGATCAGGACGTCACCATCTATTCCTCGACCCAGCATCCAAGCGAAGTCCAGCACATGGTCAGCCATGCGCTCGGCGTGCCGAGCAATGCCGTCACGGTGGAAATCCGCCGCATGGGAGGCGGCTTCGGCGGCAAGGAAACGCAGGGAAATCAGTTTGCCGCATTGGCCGCGATCGCCGCGAAGAAGCACCACCGCGCGGTGAAGATCCGGCCCGACCGCGACGACGACATGATCGCCACCGGAAAGCGTCATGATTTCCTCGTCGATTACGAGGTCGGCTTCGATGACGAGGGCAACATCCTCGGCGTCGATTTCATTTTCGCGGCGCGCTGCGGTTTTTCGTCGGACCTTTCCGGCCCGGTAACCGATCGCGCGCTGTTCCATTGCGACAATACTTATTTCTGGCCGGCTGTGCATGCGCAGTCGGCGCCGCTCTACACCAACACCGTGTCGAACACCGCCTTTCGTGGTTTCGGCGGCCCGCAAGGCATGGTCGGCGCCGAGCGCGTCATCGACGAGGTGGCCTTTGCCGTCGGCAAGGATCCACTCGAAATCCGCAAGAAGAATTTCTACGGCACCAGTGGTGACGGCGAGGGGGGCCGCAACATCACGCCCTACCACCAGACGGTCGAGGATAACATCATCCAGCGCATCGTCGCCGAGCTGGAGCAAAGCGCGAGCTATGCGCGGCGGCGGCGTGAAATATCGGCCTTCAATGCCAACAGCCGTTTCATCAAGCGGGGCCTCGCTCTGACGCCGGTCAAATTCGGCATCTCGTTCACCGCCACGCATTACAATCAAGCCGGCGCGCTGGTGCATGTCTACACCGACGGTTCGGTGCATCTGAACCATGGCGGAACCGAGATGGGGCAGGGCCTCAACGTCAAGGTGGCGCAGGTGGTGGCGGAAGAGTTCCAGATCGATCTCGACCAGGTGAAGATCACCGCGACAACGACCGGCAAGGTGCCGAACACTTCGGCTACGGCAGCGTCGTCCGGCTCCGACCTCAACGGCATGGCGGCGCAGAATGGCGCGCGCCAGATCAAGGATCGGCTGACCGATTTCGCCGCCGAAAAATATCAGGTGCCGCATGATCAGGTGCTGTTCCTGCCCAACCGGGTGCGCATCGGCAACCAGGAAATCGCCTTCGCCGACCTCGTCAAGCAGGCCTATATGGCCCGCATCCAGCTGTCGGCGGCTGGTTTCTACAAGACGCCGAAAATCCACTGGAACCGCGACAAGGGCGAGGGCCGCCCCTTCTATTATTTCGCCTATGGCGCCTCGTGCTCGGAGGTCTCGGTCGACACGCTGACCGGCGAATACATGGTCGAGCGTACCGATATTCTCCATGACTGTGGCCGCTCGCTGAACCGGGCGATCGATATCGGCCAGATCGAGGGCGGCTTCATCCAGGGCATGGGCTGGCTGACGACGGAAGAACTGTGGTGGGACGCCAAGGGCCGGCTGCGCACGCATGCGCCGTCGACCTACAAGATCCCGCTCGCCTCCGACCGGCCGAAGATCTTCAACGTCACCTTGGCCGACTGGCCGGAAGCCGGCGAGCCGACCATCCACCGCTCCAAGGCGGTCGGCGAGCCGCCGTTCCCGCTCGGCATGTCGGTGCTGCATGCGCTATCGGACGCGGTGGCCAGTGTCGCCGACAACAGGATCTGCCCGCGCCTCGATGCTCCGGCGACCCCGGAGCGGGTTCTAATGGCGATCGAGCGGCTGAAGAAGGAGGCCGGCGCCTGAATCCGGCCCCAGGGTCGGCAATGCGTGCAATCCGGGCCGAAAAAACCTATATTTCCCATTCGGGAACGTGAACCATGAACTCGAAAGTGCAAAGCCTGAAAGCCTTTCTCGCCAGCGCCGGTCGGGTTGCCCTGGTCGAAGTGGCCGGAACAAAAGGCTCGACGCCACGCGAGAAGGGCGCCTTTATGCTCGTCTCGCAGACGGCGATCTTTGGCACCATCGGCGGCGGTCAGCTCGAATATATGGCAATCGACAAGGCCAGGCAGATGTTGGGCAAAGAAGTCCGCATCGAGGTTGACGAAGTCTGCGCTATCCTAGACGTCCCGCTGGGTCCCGAGATCGGCCAATGCTGCGGCGGGCGCGTCGAAGTCTTGATCCGGCTCGTCGATGCTGCGCTTGCCGGCGACCTGGTTGCGGCCGCGGAAGCCGAGGAGGCGCACCTGCCGTACGTCTACATCTTCGGTGGCGGCCATGTCGGCCAGGCGCTGGCATCGGCGATCGCACTTCTTCCCGTGCACGGCATCGTCATCGAGACGCGGGCCGAAGCACTGGAAGGCATGCCCGAAACCATCGAGACACGGCTGACAGCTATGCCGGAAGCGATGGTGCGGAATGCCCCCGCCGGCGCAGCCTTCGCCATCCTGACCCACGATCATGCGCTGGATTTCCTGATCGTCGCGGAAGCGCTGAAACGCGGTGACACCGCCTATGTCGGCATGATCGGCTCGAAGACCAAGAAAGCGACGTTCAGGACTTGGTTCCTGAAATCGGCGGACGGCAGCCAAGCCGAGTTTGCCCGCCTCGTCTCGCCAATTGGCGGCGACACCGTCAAGGACAAGCGCCCTCAGGTCATCGCGGCGCTGGCTGCGGCCGAGATCATGATGGCGCTGGTCAATCACAACGCAGCCTTTAATGCCGACCATCAAATTCCGCATGGCAGGGTGATGGCAGGCTAAGCTGCGCCGCAGCTAAACCGGCCGTTTCAAACCCAGATGGTCGCGCAGCGTGCGGCCCTGGTATTCCGTCCGGAACAGGCCGCGCCGCTGCAACTCCGGCACGACGAGCGTGGCAAAGGCATCGAGTTCCCCAGGGAAATATGAGGGCATGACGTTGAAACCGTCGGCCGCGCCACCCTCGAACCGCGCCTGCAGTTCGTCGGCGACTTGGGCCGCTGTGCCGACGATGCGCCAATGGCCCCGCGCGCCGGCAAAATGCCGGGCGAGCTGGCGGATGGAGAGGCCGTCGCGGCGCGATTGCTCGATGACCAGCGCTTGCCTGCTCTTCATCCCCTCGCTCTCCGGCAGTTCCGGCAGTGGCCCATCGATCGGATAGCGCCACAGATCGGAGATGCTGAGATAGCTGGACAGCAGCGCCACGCCGACATCGTCGGGGATCAGCTCCTGCAATTCCTCGTATTTTTCACGGGCCTCCGCTTCGGTCTCCGCCACCACCGGTGCGACGCCCGGCATGATCTTGATGTCGTCCGGCTCGCGCCCGTAGGCCGGCAGACGTCCTTTGAGATCATCATAGAAGGCCTTGGCTTCCTCGAAGGTCTGCGCCGCCGTGAACACCACATCGGCGGTGCGGGCGGCAAGGTCGCGGCCGACATCCGAGGCGCCGGCCTGAACCATCACCGGCGCGCCCTGCGGCGAGCGCGGCAGGTCGAGCGGATCGCGAACCGAAAAGCTCTGGCCGTTATGGCCGGAAGCCTTGCCGTGCCACAAGCCGGTCACCACCTCGGCAAACTCGCGCGCCCGTTCGTAGCGGTCGGCATGGGGCTTGAGGCCCGTCGCGCCGAAATTGGCTGCTTCGATGGGGCTGGCCGAGGTGACCAGATTCCAGCCGGCCCGGCCGCCGCTCAGATGGTCGAGCGACAGGAAGGTTCGTGCCAGCCCATAAGGCTCGTTGTAGCTTGTCGACGCTGTCGAGACGAGGCCGATGCGGCTGGTCTGGACGGCGAGCGCCGAGAGCAGGCTGATCGGCTCGAAACCGATCGAGCGCGACGTCTGGCTGGCAATGCCGATATTGGCTTCACGCAGGCCGGCGGCGTCCTCGCAGAACACCATGTCGAACTTCGCCGCCTCCGCCGTGCGCGCCAGCTGGATGTAATGATCGATGTCTATGCCGGCGGTGACGTGCGCCTTGGGGTGGCGCCAGGCGGCGATGTGATGACCTGTCGCCCACAGAAAGGCGCCGAGCTTCATCTGGCGAGCGGTCATCGGTCACCTCCGCCGGCAAGCCCGAGATGCGAGCGCAACATCGTGCCGCGATAGTTCTCTCGAAACAAGCCACGCCGCCGCAGCGCCGGCAAGACCAGATCGACGAAATCGTCGAGCGCAGAAAGCTGTGCCGGCATCAGGATGTTGAACCCGTCGCAGCCTCTCGCCCGGAATTCCTTTTCCAGCCTCTCGGCGACGGCAGCCGGCTTACTATCGGCGATAAGCGCGACGTTCGTCAGCACTTTCACAGCATCCGGATCGCGTCCGCACGCCGTGACACGGCGCCTGATATCGTCATAGCGTTCGGTCGCGCCCTCCACCAGTCCGCCGTCCAGCAGGATGACATCGGCGGTGCGAGTGGCAATATCGAAGTCGGATTCCTGCAGGCCCGACAAGACGAGCACTGGCGTATCCTGCGGCGACCGGGCGACGTTCAGCGGTCCGCGCACGGAAAAGAATTCGCCCTTGTGCTCCAGCAGGTGCATCTTTTCGGGGTCGTGGAAGCGGCCGCCGCTCTGGTCGAACAGCAGCGCGTCCGCATCCCAGCCCTGCCACAGACCTTGCACGATGCCGATATATTCCTCACTGCGACGGCGGAAATCGTTAGGCGAAAATCCTTCGGGCCGGCTGAAATTGGCTGCTTCCCGTGGCGCTTGCGTCATGGTTGCGTTCCAGCCACTGCGGCCGTGGCTGATAACGTCGAGCGAAGCGAAACGGCGTGCCAGATTGTAGGGTTGGTGGGCAATTGTCGAGGCAGCGGCAACCAAGCCGATCCTGCTTGTGACAGTCGCCAGAGCGGCCAGCAAGGTCGTCGCTTCGAAGGGCATCCGTTTGTTCGCGGCTTCGCTTTCGGACGCTGGCGCGGCATCGGCAAGCAGCACCATGTCCAGCCCGGCTGCTTCAGCCTTTTGCACGAAACCAGCCAGGCGGCTGAATTCCAACCCAGTCTCGAGTGATGGATCGGCGAGCGAAACGGCAAGATGCATTGTGGCGCCGTTGTCCATCGAGGGTTCCCTATGAGATGAAATGCCACCCGAACTATGTTCGCCACATCCTCGGATGGCAACCGCCGGCGCTGGGCCAAACCGCCGCTCACCTACCGGCCAGTCCCTATTTGCCGGCCAGCCTTTATTTGCCAGCAAGAAGATCGTTGATCAGCCGCTGGCAGCGCTCGGCCATGAAGTCGAGCAGCAGCCGCACTTTTGGGTCCTGCAGCTTCTTGTGCGGATAGACGGCGGCGAACTGCACCGGTGTCGGTGGCGTGCTGGGCAGGATCACCTTCAGCCGCCGGTCGCGGATGAATGGCTCGACCTCGAAGCGCGGCTTGTTGATGATGCCGCGGCCTGAAAGCGCCCAGCCGGTCAGCACGTCGCCATCGTCGGTGTCGTAGGGCCCGTGTACCTCGAATTTCTGCGGGCCGGTGGGGGTCTGCAGCGTCCACACATATTCGCGCGCGCCCGAATAACGCAGCATCAGGCAGTCGTGCTTCTTGCCGATCAGTTCCTGCGGCTCAATCGGTTCGCCGCGCGCTTCGAGATATTTCGGCGCCGCCACCAGCACGCGCTCGCATTCCATGATGCCGCGCATCCTGAGGCTGGAATCCTCGATGATGCCGAGCCGGAAGGCGACGTCGATGCCTTCCTTCATGATGTCGACATTGTGGTCCGAGAGCCTGAGCCGCACCTCGATATCAGGGTATTTGTCGTGGAAATCGGGGATGCCCGAAGCCACCAGCCGGCGGCCGAGGCCGAGCGGTGCCGTGACGCGGATGGTGCCGCGCGGCTGGCCGGAAAGGGCAGAGACCGCCGCTTCCGCCTCGGTGATTGCCTCCAGCACCTGCTTGGCGCCCCCGTAAAAAACCGTGCCATGCTCGGTCGGCATCAATTGCCGTGTGGTGCGGTTGAACAGCCGCACGCCAAGGTGCTTCTCCAGTTCCTTGATGCGGTTGGAAGCGACCGCCGGCGAAATGCGCATGTCGCGCCCGGCCGCCGACAGATTGCCGAGTTCAACGACGCGAACGAAGACGGCGATGTTGTCGAGATAGGCCATGCGGAGCACCTTCGCCGGTTTGCAGGATCAACCTAGTATTTTCCATTTTTTTTTGAAAGTCCTCGTGCGCCTCGCCTCTTTCCGTTTGCGCTCCAGCCCGTAAAGTCACCCAATCGGCAGGGACGATTTCAATGATGGATTTCGCGATTTTCTGGGATTGGCTGAGTTTTGCCGTGCGCTGGCTGCATGTCGTCACCGGCATCGCCTGGATCGGCTCGTCGTTCTATTTCGTCGCGCTTGATCTCGGCCTGCGCCAGCGTCCCGGCATGCCCGTCGGCGCCTTCGGCGAGGAATGGCAGGTGCATGGCGGCGGCTTTTATCACATCCAGAAATATCTGGTGGCGCCGGCCGAAATGCCGGAACACCTGACCTGGTTCAAATGGGAATCCTACGCCACCTGGCTGTCCGGCTTCGCCATGCTGTGCGTCGTCTATTATGCCGGAGCCGATCTGTTCCTGATCGATCCGAACGTGCTGCCGATGTCGGTCCCGGTCGGTATCCTGCTGTCGCTGGCAACGATCGGCGTCGGCTGGGTGGTCTACGATCTGCTGTGCCGCTCGCCGCTCGGAAAAAGCGACACCGGCCTGATGCTGGTGCTCTATTGCGTGCTGGTGTTCATCGCCTGGGGACTGACCCACCTGTTCACCGGCCGTGCCGCCTTCCTGCATCTGGGCGCCATCACCGCCACGATCATGTCGGCCAATGTCTTCATGGTCATCATCCCCAACCAGAAGATCGTCGTCGCCGACCTCATCGCCGGCCGCAAGCCCGACCCGAAATACGGCAAGATCGCCAAGCAGCGCTCTCTCCATAACAATTACCTGACGCTGCCGGTCCTGTTCCTGATGCTGTCGAACCACTATCCGCTGGCGTTCGGCACTGAGTTCAACTGGGTCATCGCCTCGCTGGTGTTCATCATCGGCGTGCTGATCCGGCACTATTTTAACTCGGTCCATGCGCGCAAGGGCAATCCGACCTGGACCTGGATGGCGGCACTCGTCCTGTTCATCGTCATCATTTGGCTGTCGACCGCGCCGAAAGTGCTGACCGGCGAACCCAAGGAATCCGCGTCGGCGCAAGTCTATGTCGCTTCAGCGCATTTCCCGGCGGTGCGCGACACCGTGCTCGGCCGCTGTTCGATGTGCCACGCGGCGGAGCCGGTCTATGAGGGCATCTATCATGCGCCCAAGGGCGTGATGCTCGACACCGATGCGGATATCGCCAACCACGCCCGCGAAATCTATCTGCAGGCCGGCCGCAGCCACGCCATGCCGCCCGCCAACGTCTCTCAGATCACCGACAAGGAACGGGCGCTGCTGGTGGCCTGGTTCGAAGGCGCAGGGAAATAGCATGAATTCGACACTTCTGCGCGGCCGCACGCTGTCCTTTGTGCGCTGGCCGCAAACTCTCGAAGACCATTCCGCCTGGCGCTACGAGGAGGATGGCGGACTGCTGATCCGTGACGGCAGGATCGTCGCCGCGGGTACTTATGCCGATGTTGAAAAGCAAGCCGACGAAACGGTGAAAAGGATTGACCACCGGCCGCATCTGCTGCTGCCCGGCTTCATAGATGCCCATGCGCATTTTCCGCAGATGCAGATCATCGCCTCCTATGGCGCCGAACTGCTCGACTGGCTGAACACCTACACTTTTCCGGAAGAAACGAAGTTCGCCAACGCCCAGCACGGCCGCCGCATCGCGCGGCTGTTCCTCGACGAAATGGTGCGCCACGGCACCACGACGGTCGCCGCCTACTGCTCGGTGCACAAGGCCTCGGCCGAAGCCTTCTTCGCAGAATCGCATGACCGCAACATGCTCAACATCGCCGGCAAGGTGATGATGGATCGCAATGCGCCCGACGGCGTGCTCGACACCCCGCAATCCGGCTATGACGACACAAAGGCGCTGATCAAGGAGTGGCACGGCAAGGGCCGCCAGCACTACGCCATCACGCCGCGCTTCGCCATCACCTCGTCGCCGGAGCAGATGGAGATGGCGGGCGTGTTGTGCCGCGAACATCCCGGCCTGCACATGCAGACGCATCTGTCGGAAAACCACGCCGAGATCGCTTTCACGCAGGAACTCTACCCGTGGGCGCGCGACTACACCGACGTCTACGAGCATTACGGGCTGTTAGGCAAAAAGAGCCTGTTCGGCCACTGCATCCATTTGTCGGAGCGCGAAGCGGATGCGCTTTCGGACTCGGGCTCGGTGGCGGTGTTCTGCCCGACCTCGAACCTTTTCCTCGGCTCCGGCCTCTTCGATTATCAGCGCTTTCGCCGACGCGACAAGCCGATCCGCATCGCCGCCGCCACCGATGTCGGCGGCGGCACCAACTACTCCATGCTGCGCACCATGGACGAAGGCTACAAGGTGATCGCGCTGAATGGCGAAAAGCTCAACCCGTTCCAGTCCTTCTGGCAGACGACGCGCGGCAATGCCGAGGCGCTGTCGGTGGTGGAAAAGATAGGCACGCTGGACGCGGGCACCGACGCCGACATCGTCGTGCTGGACGCCAGGGCAACGCCGGGAATGCGGCTCAGGATGGAGACGGTCGAGACGCTGGCGCAGGAACTCTTTCTCCTGCAGACGCTGGGCGACGACCGCTCCGTCCGCGAAGTTTATGTGGCGGGGCGGCCAGCCAAGGCTGACATGAGCGCGGGGTAAGACCCCCTCACCCGGATTACCAACCGAATTGCGAAGGCAATTCGGGGCAATCCGGCCTCTCCCCGAGGGGAGAGGAGGAAGCCGAGGCCCGTGCTCGTCTCTTCTCCCCTCGGGAGAAGGTGGCCACGCCACGGAAGCTTGACCGAGCGGAGCTTGTCGTACACACGACGTGTGACGATTTCGGAGAAAGAAAATGGCCGTTGCTGACGACATCGCTCTGATCAAGAGACAGGAAGAGACCCTTGTCTTCGCGACCTTCGACGAGGCCGTCGCTTTCAAAATCGGCTCCGCCATTCGCGATCGTGCAATCGCCGAAGATCTACCCATCATAGTCGACATCAGGCTGTGGGACCGGCCGCTGTTCTACGCCGCGCTGCCGGGCTCGAACGCTTCCAATCCCGACTGGGCGCGGCGCAAGATCAATGTGGTCAAACGGTTCCTGAGAAGCACCTATCGCATGGTGTTGGAACAGCAGCGCCCCGACCGCACCTTCAAGATTGGTGAAGGGCTGGAAATTGCCGACTACGTGCTGGCCGGCGGTGGCTTTCCGGTGAACGCCAAGGGCACCGGCGTCATTGGCGTCATCGCCGTTTCCGGACTGCCGGAGCGCGAGGATCACGGCGTCGTCGTCGATGCGCTGTGCGATCATTTGGGCGTCGACAAGCGCGGCTTGGCATTGCCTCGGGAAGCCGAATGACCGTGCTCGACCCCAAATTGTTCCTCGTCTCCATCTTCAACGCCGCCGTCGCCGCCGCCGATCCGGAACGAACCATCAGGGATCATCTGCCGGCCAAGCCCAAGGGCCGTACCATCGTCATCGGCGCGGGCAAAGGCTCGGCGCAAATGGCGGCAGCCTTCGAGAAAGTGTGGGACGCCCCCATCGAAGGGCTGGTCGTCACCCGCTATGGCTATGGCGCGACCTGCGAGCGCATCGAGATCATCGAGGCGGCGCACCCGGTGCCGGACGCTGCCGGCCTTGAAGCCTCGCGCCGGCTGCTGGCGAAGGTGCAAGGGCTGACGGCGGACGATCTGGTGGTGGCGCTGATTTCCGGCGGCGGCTCGGCGCTGTTGCCGTCGCCGGCCGGCAGCTTGACGCTGGCCGACGAGATCGCGGTCAATGAGGCGCTGCTCGCCTCGGGTGCGCCGATCGCGGCGATGAACACTATCCGCAAGCACCTTTCCACCATCAAAGGCGGCAGGCTGGCGGCGGCCGCATGGCCGGCCAGGGTGGTGTCGCTGATCGTCTCCGATATTCCCGGCGATAATCCGGCAATGGTCGCCTCCGGCCCAACCGTACCGGATACAGGCAGCCGCGCCGACGCGCTGGCCTCGATATCGGCCTATGGCATGAAACTGCCGGCCTCGGTGATGGCGCATATCAATTCGCCGGCCGCCGATGCGCCAAGCCCGGATGACGAGCGCTTTTTGCGCAACGAGGTGCATCTGATCGCTTCGGCCGGGGTATCGCTGGAAGCCGCCGCTGCGGAAGCGAAACGGCAAGGCGTCGAGGCGGTTATCCTCTCCGATGCCATCGAAGGCGAGGCGCGCGAGGTTGGCGGTGTCCACGCCGCGATCGCGCGTGAAGTGGCGACGCGCAACAGGCCTTTCTCGAGGCCGGTGCTGATCCTGTCGGGCGGCGAGACAACCGTGACGCTGCGCGCAAAAGGCAAGGGCGGCCGCAATTCGGAATTCCTGCTCGCCTTCGCCATCGGCATCAATGGCGTCGACGGTATCAATGCGCTGGCCGCCGACACTGACGGCATCGACGGTTCGGAAGACAATGCCGGTGCCTTTGCCGATGCTTCGACCGTGTCGCGCATGCGCGCTGCCGGGGTGGACGCCAAGGCTATGCTTGCCGGCAACAATGCCTGGACGGCCTTCAACGCGGTTGACGATCTCTTCGTACCCGGCCCGACCGGTACGAATGTCAACGATCTCAGGGCAATTCTGATCAGATAGCCGCAGCAATTCCAGGAAAACCGTGAAGCGGTTTTCCGTCCGGAATCGCGCAAAACAGACAATCAGGCGGCCATCAGCCGCTTCACCAGCTTCATGTCCTGCAGGAACCGTTCGCGTTCAGCCTCCTTGTCCGCGGGTTCGCGGATGCGCAGGATGAAGGAGGGATGGATGGTGATGAACACGCGCAATCCGTCCTCGCGCTCGATCACTTGTCCGCGCATCTTTGTCACCGGAATCGCCTTGCCGAGCAGCGACATCGCCGCTGTCGCGCCGAGTGCCACGGCGAGGTTCGGCTTGATCAGCTCGAATTCTTGGTCGATCCACCAGCGGCAGGCCTGAATCTCACCGGAATTCGGTTTGGAGTGGATGCGGCGCTTGCCGCGCGGCTCGAACTTGAAGTGCTTGACCGCGTTGGTGACATAGACCTTTTGCCGGTCGACACCGGCATCGTCCAGGATCGCATCGAACACCTTGCCGGCCGGACCCACGAAAGGTTTGCCGGCGAGGTCCTCCTGATCCCCCGGCTGTTCGCCGACGAAGATCACCTTGGCATTGTCAGGGCCTTCACCGAAGACGGTCTGCGTCGCGTCGCGCCACAGCGGGCAGCGGCGGCAGCCTTTCGCTGCCTCGCGCAATTCCGGAATCGTGCTTGCATCATCTTCCGGTGCTTCGACGGGCTGCTTCGGCCAATGCCGTGCCTGCACCTTTGCGTGGTGCGGCGCGGGTGTTGTCGGCATCTTCGCAATCATGTCCTTGGCGGCCTTGTCCGCTCCTGCGATCATGTCTGGAATGAGCGAGGCCTCGGGAAGGTTCCGCCAATATTTCTTCGGCATCTCCTTCTGCATGGCTTTCACCTTCAATCGCGCCGGGTTGAAGATGTTCTCGAAATAGGTGCGCCAGAGCGCCTCGGTATCGTCCTGATCAGGCGCATCGCCCTTGGCCGCGCCCGGCCCGATCGCCAGCCTTTCGCCATCCCAGTCGGCAGAGGCATAAGGGGTCAGGATCGTCCAGCGCATGCCGGTGAAACGTCTGACGAAGAAATCGGCGTTGCGCTCGACGATGAAATGATCCGGCTCGAACCAGGCGACATAGCGCTCATCGGCACCGTCGCCGATTTTCCGGAAACGTACGAAGGCGTGCATCTTGTGGCTGTCGCGCCGCACCGCCTTCTCCATGGCCTCGAGCCGCCTGGTGTCGGAATCCGACGCGATTTCCAGCAGTTTAGCCTCGTCGCGCAATCGCCACAGCATTCGGTAGAGAAAGGCAAACCGGCCGGGATCGGAATGGCAGAACGCCGTTTCGGCATGCCCGAGGAAGTCGCGCGGCACGACGAGTTGCGCGCCCGCAGGCACTTCAGGCAATTGTGCCTGCTCAGAGCCTGGCGCGACATGCCAGTCGACGTCCTCGGG
Source organism: Mesorhizobium sp. M7A.F.Ca.CA.001.04.2.1 (assembly GCF_003998485.1). Lineage (NCBI taxonomy): Bacteria > Pseudomonadati > Pseudomonadota > Alphaproteobacteria > Hyphomicrobiales > Phyllobacteriaceae > Mesorhizobium > Mesorhizobium sp. M7A.F.Ca.CA.001.04.2.1. The sequence goes on along the minus strand of NZ_RZQT01000012.1, from coordinate 44,265 downwards.
CCTGACCTCATTCAAGGCCAGCCGCCGTGCCGCGTCACGCCAGCCCGCAAAATCCGTCTCGCTGTCGAGCCGAACTCTGTATCTGGCGAGATCGAGTTCCGCCGGCCGCATGATCAGAACAACGACAACTGTTCGCAGGAGGAGGCAATCTTTTCGCGCAGGCCGGCCTTGTCGGTCAGCGCGCCAGGTGACCAGCCTTCGGCGATGATGAACGGCCTGAGCTTGGCGATCGACTGGCAGATCCGTCCGACGTCCTCGAGCCGCATGCGCCGGTGCCGGCGCGTCTCCAAAATCTTCGCCACCACCTTGGTGCCGAGACCCGGCACCCGCAGCAGCGCTTCGCGGTCGGCGCGATTGATGTCGACGGGAAACTGCCCCCGGTTGCGCAGTGCCCAGCCCAGCTTCGGGTCGACGGCGAGATCGAGCATGCCGTCGCTGCTGCCGGCGAGGATTTCCGGTTGCGAAAAGCCGTAAAACCGCATCAGCCAGTCGGCCTGATAAAGCCGGTGCTCACGCATCAGAGGCGGCTTCTGCAGGGGCAGCGACGACGACGAATCCGGAATCGGACTGAAGGCCGAGTAATAGACCCGCCGCAGATGGTAGCTGCCATAGAGCCGGGCGCTCGTGTGCAATATGCCGTCGTCGGATGTCTTGTCGGCGCCGATGATCATCTGCGTCGACTGGCCGCCCGGCGCAAAGCGTTCGCGCTTTTTGGTCTTCAAAGTCGGCTCGGCCTTCTCCTCCATCTTCTGGCGCAGCCTGGCCATGGAAAGCCGGATTGTCTCCGGCTTCTTCTCGGGCGCCAGCCGCTTCACACCCTCGTCGGTCGGCAGTTCGACATTGATCGACAGCCGGTCGGCATAGAGACCGGCCTGCTCGACCAGTTCGGCCGAGCTTTCCGGGATGGTCTTCAAATGGATGTAACCGGAGAATTTCTCCTCCAGGCGTAGCCGGCGCGCCACCTCGACCATCTCCCCCATGGTCTCGTCCGGCGAGCGAACGACACCCGAGGACAGGAACAGGCCTTCTATGTAGTTGCGCCGGTAGAAATCCATGGTCAGCTTCACCACCTCGTCGATGCCAAAGCGGGCTCGCCGCACGTTGGAAGACGAACGGTTGATGCAGTAGCTGCAATCATAGATGCAGAAATTGGTCAGCAGGATTTTCAGCAGCGAAATGCAGCGGCCGTCCGGCGCGTAGGAATGGCAGATGCCCATGCCCTCGGTGGAGCCGATGCCGCCTGATTCCAGCGAGTCCTTTTTCGCCGCACCCGACGAGGCGCAGGACGCATCGTATTTGGCGGCATCGGAGAGGACAGCCAGTTTTTCACGGACGGTGAGTGCGCTCATCCGTTCATGATATGTTCTTATCCGCCCTTATGCCACCTCATTTGATGGAAACGGCGAAAAAGTGATCGCCCGCCCGGCCCTCAGACTTCGTGCAGATAGAGGTGGTAATCCAGTTCGCTGACCGTGCGTGCCACGCGCAGGTATTCGGACTGTTTGATCGCCACGAAGGTCCGGTGCAGGTCCTCGCCGAGCGCGTTCTTCAGGAAGCTGGACGCCCGGGCCGATTCGATCGCGGCGCGCCAGTCGACAGGCATGGTTGTGCGCGTGACCGCTGCCTCATAGCCGTTGCCGGTCGTTTCGGGCCCCGGATCGAGCCCTTCATCCATGCCCTTGATGATGCCGGCGAGCACGGTTGCGGCGATCAGATAGGGGTTGGCGTCGACGCCCGACGGCCGGTGCTCGATGCGCCGGTTCTTGGCGTCGCCGGCCGGCACACGCAGCGCCACCGATCGGTTGTTGACGCCCCATGTCGGCGCCACCGGCGCATAGGATTGCGAGACGAAGCGCCGCCAGGAATTGGCGTGCGGCGCAAACACCAGCATCGATTCCGCCATGGTCTGGATCAGACCGCCGAGCCCCTGCAGCAACGGCAGCGACCAGTTCTCGCCGCCGGCTTCGGCAAAGACGTTTCGGCCGGCCTTGTCCTGCAGCGAGACGTGGAAATGCATGCCCGAACCGGCGTATTTCTCGATCGGCTTGGCCATGAAACAGGCGGTGACGCCGTAGCGGCGCGCCTGCGCCCGCACCAGCCGCTTCAGCATGACCAGGTCGTCGGCCGCCCGCATCACATCCTTGCGATAGTTCAGCGTCAATTCGTACTGGCCGGGCGCATATTCGGAAATCACGGTCTCGGCCGGAATGCCTTGTGCCTTGGCCGCGGCATAGATGTCGGAGAACAGTGGCTCCATGCCGTGCAGATGATCGACGGAATAGACTTCCGTCTTGCCCGAGACGCGGCCGTCGAGCACGGCGCGCGCCGGCTGCACCTTGCCGTCGGCGTCGCGCTCATTGGCCAGCAGGAAGAATTCAAGTTCGAAGGCTCCGGCCGGATAGAGGCCCTTGGCCGCCAGGATGTCGACTTGCCGAGCCAACGCCAGCCGCGGATCCGACGACATCGGCCGGCCGTCGAGCATGTACATCGCCATCAGCAGCTGGCCACGTGGCGGGCTCGTGCCGTAGAGCGGCACCAGCGTGCCGGGGATCGGCCATGCCCTGAGATCGCCGTCGCCGGTCGTCCAGATCAACCCGGTCTCGTGCACATCCTCGCCGGTAATGTCGAGGCCCAGGATCGAGATCGGCATATGGCGGCCGCCCTCGAAGATGCTCTTCAGCTCATGCCGGCGCACGATCTTGCCGCGGCCGACGCCATTGGCGTCGGTCAGCACGATATCGAAGGCTTCGATCTCGGGATGGGCGTCGAGAAAGGCTTGCGCCTCGGCGGATGTCGAGCCCGAAGGTGAGGTCATTGTGGCATTGGGATGGTCCATCGCCGCTTGTCTCATGCCCCAAGCTTTGCCGCAACCGCGCCGAAGGCGGTGATCAGCCGGTTGACCTGGGTCGCAGTGGTCGCCGGCGAGATCAGCATCATGTTGTGGAAGGGTGCGATCAGCACGCCGCGATTGACCAGCGCGACATGGATCGCGGCCTCCAGTTCCGGCGCATGCGCCACTTCCGCCTCGGCGCCATTGCGCAGCGGACCGGGCGCGCAGATGAACTCGACGCGGGCGCCGACACGGGAAACATGCCAGGGCAGGCGATAGCGATCGATCACGCCGGTCAACCCGGCATCGAGCCGCCGCGCCAGGTGATCCATGCGGTCATAATTTTCCGGCGTCATTACCTCTTCAAGCGCGGCGCGCATCGCTGCGAACTGCAGCGGGTTGGCCGAGAGCGTCGTGCCCATGCCGGAATAGCCCGGCTCCTTGGTCCTGTTGTAGTCCGCGTAGCGCGAGGCGACGTCGTCGCTCATGCCCCAGACACTGGCCGGCACGCCGCCGGCGATCGGCTTGCCCAGGACGAAGAAGTCCGGGTCGAGACCATATTTCCTCGTGTAGCCGCCGGGGCCGGTCGAGATCGTGTGCGTCTCGTCGATCAGAAGCAGTGTGCCGGCTGCGCGTGTCAGTTTGCGCAGGGCGTCATGGTAGCCCGGATCGGCCAGCACCATGCAGGAGTTGGTCAGCACCGGTTCGGCGATGACGCAGGCGACGTCCTTATCCCCAAGCGCGGCTTCGAGTGCTGAGATATCGTTGAACTCGATGACCTTGGCCGTACGGGTCAGGTCGCGGAACTCGCCCGCCAATCCCGGCCGGTTGACGGGCTTGCCGTCGATCAGCCGCACCATCGTCTCGTCGACCGAGCCATGGTAGCAGCCGTTGAAGACAAGGATCTTCTCCCGGCCGGTGACGGCGCGGGCGACGCGCAATGCAAAACGGTTTGCGTCGGTTGCCGTCGTCGCGATCTGCCAGAACGGCAGGCCGAAGCGCTGCTGCAGCAGCGGCCCGATGGCCAGCGCATCTTCCGAAGGCAGCATATAGGTCAGGCCACGTCCGGCCTGGCGGCGGATGGCGCGCGCCACCGGCGGCGGCGAATGGCCGAACATCGAGCCGGTGTCGCCAAGGCAGAAATCGTCGAGCTTGTTTCCGTCGATGTCGGTGATCGTGGCGCCCTTGGCGCTGTCGACCAGGATCGGGAACGGCGTCGGCCAGTCGTTCATCCAGTGCATCGGCACGCCGCCGAAGAAGCCGGGCAGGCCGTTGCCGACCTTCGCCTGAGATTGCGGCCGCGCCTTGCGGAAGGCTGCCCCCTCGGTCTCGCGCAGATCGGCAATGCGGTCGCGGCCGATGCCGCCGATGGACGTCTTGGACATATCGCTGTGCATGAAAACCCCTCTGGTCGATTCCTCTTAGCCAATCCGTGTCTGCATCCGCAATTGGCCGCGCATCTGTCCTGCGTTGGCTCAGCCTTTGGCGGCGGCGCTTGACCGTGCTGCCGAAGTCGGCGCCAATATGAGCGGGAATTGAGGGGGGAGGGGTAATGAGGACGGTCATCTGTGTGGCGATGCACCTGTCGTCGGCGAGCGCGGCCTTCGCCTCGGGCGGCATCTGGTGCTCCACCGACGACGCGGCGGCGACATTCGAGGTCGAGGCCGGCGTCACCAGAGGCATGGGCGGGCCGACCTTCAATTTTCGCGGCAACCTCGAAATTCTGAGCCGGCCTGCCAGCGACAGCCTGCGCAAGACCGTGTTTGAGGATTCCAACCTGACGCAGTACTGGCTCGACGGCAAGGAATTGCGGCTGAACATCTATCGTGAGCACGAGGCCGCGCAAAAGATCAACTCGGTCGAACTGACGATCCTGACCAGGACCAGCGACGAAGGCGTCTACGACGGGAGCTATACGCTCTCCATCTACGACGCCGCGGCGGATACGGACCAGGACGGCAAACCGGTCGAAATCAGCGGCAAAGTGTCGTGCGGAGCGGAGTGAGCGGGGTCAGGCCGTGATGTCGATGACGCCGCAGTCGCCTGCCGCGCTGCCGAAGGCGACGCGGCGTTCTTCCTTGTCCCACATCATCGAGGTGATGGCGCCCTTGCCCGGCCGCCGCAACAGCACTTCCTTGGCGTCGGCAAAACGCACCGCCATCACCATGCCGTCATCATAGCCGACGGCGACGACATCCTGGCTCGGGTGACAGGCGACAGCCGTCACCACGGCGTTGCCGCGCGTGCCGAGTTCCAGCGGTGCCTTGCCCATCGGCCCGTCCTTGCCGGAAAACGGCCAGACGATCGCCGCCGGCGCGCCGGAACTCGCAAGCCACTTGCCCTTCACGCTCCACGACAGGCTTTTGACCTTGCCGGGATAGCCGGTCATGCGCATGTGCTTGCCGTCGGCGAGCTTCCAGCCGTGCAATGCGTTTTCTTGCATGGTGGTGACGAGGAAGGCGCCATCCGGCGAGAAGGTGATGCCGGTATGGGCGCCGGCCCATTCGAGTTCCACCGGCTTGCCCTCGGCGGCCGGGAAATGCAGCGTCGCGCCATTGTAGCGGGCGACGCCGAAGCGCATGCCCTTGGGCGAGAAGGCCAGCCCCTCCACCGAACGCGGATGGACGAATTCCCTGGTCTTGCCGTCGGCGAAGCGCACGAAGGCAGTCTTGCCTGAGGCATAGGCGATGGCGCCTTGCGGCCCGGCGGCAACGCTGGTGATCCACTTCCTGGCCGCGCTTGCCAATTCCGTGGCCTCGCCGCCCGTTTTCACGGCAAACACCTTGCCGTCCTCGCCGCCGGTGATCATCCGGTCATTGGCCGCATCATGGAAGGCGGCGAGCAGCCCGTCATTGGCCTGAACCGTCTTGTGGCCATGGTCGAGCCGATGGATGGCGCCGTCGGCCATCGCGAAATGCGGCACGTCGCCGAGAAAGACGGCGGCGATGCAATGGCCTTCGAGGTCTAGGGGGGCGACTGTGGGCATCAGGGAACCATTCCAATGAAGTTTGTTGCCATCCCCGGGAAGTCGCCAGCGCGGCCAGGTGTGGCGCCAACCTTCTCCCCTTGTGGGAGAAGGTGGATCGGCGCGCAGCGCCGAGACGGTTGAGGGGTGTTGGACGGATCGCCGTCGGTGCCCAGCTGGAGCACCCCTCATCCGACCGAGCTTCGCACGGCCACCCTCTCCCACAAGGGGAGAAGGACAGAAGGGGCAGCGCTAGCGTCATAAGGCTTGGAAATCAAGCCGCCTGGCAGGCGTCAAAACTCTTCTTCAGCCGCTCGGCGTCGAGTTCCCTGCCGATGAACACCAGCCGGCTCTCGTGCTTTTCGCCGACTTTCCAGGCGCGCTGGTGGTCGCCTTCGATGATCATGTGCACGCCCTGGATGACATAGCGCTCGTCGTCGCCCTTGAGCGCGATGATGCCTTTCAGCCGCAGGATGTTGGGGCCTTCCATCTGGGTGATCTTCTCGATCCAGGGGAAGAATTTCTTCGGGTCCATCTCGCCGCCGCGCAGCGATACCGACTGTACCGTCACGTCATGAATGTCCGAAGCATGCGCATGATGGTGGTCGTGCCCGTCATGATCATGGTGGTGGTGATCGTGGCCGTCGTGGTCATGATGATCGCGATCGTCATGCGCCTCGAGGAAGTGCGGATCGTTTTCCAGTGCTCGGGACAGATCGAAAGCGCCGCGGTCGAGTACTTCGGTCAGGTCGACGCCGGCGCGGGTGGTACGATGGATCTTTGCCGCCGGATTGATGGCGCGGATCGTTGCCTCGACCTTGGCGAGTTCTTCTGACGTGACGAGGTCGGTCTTGTTGAGCACGACGACGTCGGCGAAGGCGATCTGGTCCTCGGCTTCCCTGGAATCCTTGAGCCGCAACGGCAGGTGCTTGGCGTCGACCAGCGCCACCACCGCGTCAAGCCTGGTCTTGGAGCGCACATCGTCGTCCATGAAGAAGGTCTGCGCCACCGGCACCGGATCGGCGAGCCCGGTGGTCTCGACGACGATGGCGTCGAAGCGGCCGGGGCGGCGCATCAGGCCCTCGACGACACGGATCAGGTCGCCGCGCACCGTGCAGCAGACACAACCATTGTTCATCTCGTAGATTTCCTCGTCGGATTCCACGATCAGATCGTTGTCGATGCCGATTTCACCGAACTCGTTGACGATGACGGCGTAGCGCTTGCCGTGGTTTTCCGACAGGATGCGGTTGAGCAGCGTCGTCTTGCCGGCGCCGAGATAGCCGGTGAGAACGGTTACGGGGATTTGCGTCTGTGCGTCGCTCATGGCTTGCCTCGAAAGTGCTGGGCCGCGAAAGATCCGGCCCTCAAAAGGGATTGTCGGTTCCATATAGGATGTGTGCCGGGCTTTTGCACGGGGCAAACCGATGGGCCAAACCGGCTTGCTACAATACCGGATTTTGACTGGCGAAAGCCGCTGTGATTGCCTAGCTCGGGATGCGGAAGATCAATTTGAGAGGCAAGATATGTCCGGCAAGCCATCCTCCTTCTCATTGAGCCGGCGCCAGGCGCTCGGGTTGATCGCGGTCACCGCCGGAGGTGGTGCCTTCCTGCCGGCCTCGGCAATGGCCGCTCAATCTTCGGCTGCCCAGGCTTCACCCTATGCCGGACTGGCCTTGTTCGAAAACGGCGCCGGTGTCTGCACCATTACGCCTGAAGTGACCGAGGGACCGTTCTATTTCGACCCGAAACTCGAACGTGCCGATGTCACCGAAGGCAAGAAAGGTATTGCCCTTGACGTCCGGCTGCAGGTTGTCGACGTGGACTGCCGCCCACTTGCCGGCGCCCGCGTCGATATCTGGCATTGCGACGCGCAGGGCGCCTATTCCGGCTATCCCGGACAGGGTGACGGCCGCGACGTCGACACGTCGGGCCAGACCTTCCTGCGTGGTTGGCAGAAAACCGATGCAAGCGGCATCGTTTCCTTCGCCACGATCTATCCCGGCTGGTATCGCGGCCGCACCACCCATATCCATTTCAAGGTCTTCCCTGACGACAGGTCGGTGATGACCGGCCAGTTGTTCTTCCCCGACAGCCTCAGCGAGCAGATATTCACCTCTGTCGCGCCCTACAATGACCGGCCCGGCAAGCGCGACACTTCAAACGCCGATGACGGCATCGCCAGGCGGGCAGGACCGCAATCGCAGGCTGCGCTGCGCGAGTTGAACGATGCCTATCAGGCGCTGATGATCGTGGCGGTGAAGCCCGGCTGAGCGGCGGTCACTCCACCACCACCACTCGCGACGAAAACTCCGGCTGGGAATTCGTTTGTCATCTAACTGAAATAAACATCTGGCATTAGCCACGGCGGACACCACAATGCTTGCCGGCAAAGCTGTTTGAAGCACCGGAATCTTTTTGATCGTCGATTGCCAACCGGCCGGCTGCCTCTATGCTGCCCGCACCGGTACGGCCGAAGAGGGAAGACCATGGCCAAGGCGGACAAGACTGCGACAATGAGCCGGCTGCATTCCGCGGCAAGGCTGGCAAGGACGGCGCTGGCTGCCCGGCTTCTGGCGCACGGGTTCTATGCCGGCCAGGACCAGATCATGCTGGCGCTCGACCGTGAGGACGGCCAGACGCCGGGCAATCTTGCCGGACGTCTCGGCGTGCGCCCGCCGACGATCACCAAGACCATCAACCGGCTGCAGGCCCAGGGTTTCCTGGAGAAGCGCGCTTCTGAAGCCGATGCCCGCCAGGCCCACATCTTCCTCACCGATACAGGCCGCGACATCATCCACGCCATCGAGAAATCGGTGAAGAAGACCGAAAAGCAGGCGCTGAAGGGCCTCGACAAGAAGGACCAGAAGTCGCTGTTCAAACTGCTTGCCCGCATCGAGGCCAACCTCTCGAACGAGGAATTGGTGCTCATCGACGACGACGCCGAGTCGGACGACTGACCGGCGGATTGTCGCGGCAGGCGATCAAGCCGCCGCGGCAGAGCCCTGGATCAGCGACGACCAGCGTCCCGGTGTCATGCCGAACGCCTTCTTGAACTGCCTGATGAAATGGCTCTGGTCGCTGAAGCCGGCTTCGACCGCGATCTGCGCCAACGGTTCGCCGGCGGCGATCATCCGCCGCGCACGCTGAAGCCGGCGCATCACCAGGAAGCGATGCGGACTGGTCGAAAACGCCGCGCGGAAATGCCGTGACAAGGCATAGCGGTCGAGCCCGGTTATCGCTTCCAGTTCGCCGGAGCGCACCGGCCGGGTCAGGTTTTCCGTGAGATAGTCGCGCGCCAGTGCAGCCGCCCGCCACGCCGTCCGGGTCATCGGCTTTGCCGGCTGGCCGCCATGCCGGGTCAGGCTTTGCATCAGTTGGACCAGGAAGTCGTCGACGAACAGGTCGTCGAGTTCCTGCTCCAGCGGCCCCAGAGCCGAAAGCAGCGTTGCGCAAAAGGCCGCGTCCGTCACCACGCCATCCCTCACAAAAGGCAGCGAAACGCCGCCGAGGCAGTCGAGCATCAGCGACGGCTCCAAATAGAGCATTCGGTAGCGCAGGCCGTCCTCGGTGCCGGCGCCGCCGTCATGCAGTTCGTCGGGGTGTAGCACGATGATCTGGCCTGGAAGGCTGTGACGCGCAGCACCAAGATAGCGAAACGTCTGCACACCGTGCAGCGTTACCCCGATCGCATAGGTGTCGTGGCGATGCAGGTCGAACGCGCTGCCATGGAAGCGTGCCTCGATCCGCTCCATGCCTGCGGGATCGGGGGCGGAGATAATACGGTTTTCCGCCGCATCGATGCACAAACGTCCAAGACCCTCGAAGGCCTGGCTGTCTAGATCGTGCGACATCGTCTCCGTAAGCCTCGCATTGGGGCACAAACCGAATGGCCAATGTCTCATGTTCGATACGAAATTTGCAATCGTGCTCAGGGAGGATCTGCCGGTCTGGCAGAAACTCAACGTCACCGCCTTCCTGACCAGCGGCATTGTCGCCCAGTTTCGCGACATCATCGGCGAACCCTATCGCGACCGCGCCGGCAATCTCTATAACCCGCTGTCGATCCAGCCGGTCATCGTTTTGTCCGCCGACCAGGCCACGCTGGGCACGATCCACCGGCGCACATTGGAGCGCGGCGTGACCACCTCGCTCTATGTCGAGGAGATGTTTTCGACCGGCTTTGACGCGGCCAACCGGGCCGTCTTCGCCGAATTTGCGCCTGAAGACGCCAAGGTGGTCGGGATCGCGCTTCGCGCCGACAAGAAGCTGGTCGATAAGATCACCAAGGGCGCCCGTATGCACCCGTAGCTTTCAAAGGCATCGACTAAGCCTGCCGCCGACACTTGTTGTGCCAGCCGGCTTTGGCGTGGCGACAGCCGACAATTGGCTTGCCGGGAGCCGGCAATTCCCGCAAAGGTGGGTCCAGCCCAGTTCCCACCCGGCCTGCAAGTGAGTGCTCCCCAAAGACATGTAGAAAGCGCGACGCCCCCGGTGGCGATCCTGTGCATGCTTTCCACTTACGTCTGCTTCACCTTCCTCGACACATCAAGCAAATACCTCGTCCTCGCCGGCATTTCCGTGCTGGTCGTTGCCTGGGTGCGCTTTGCCGTGCATGTCATCCTGGTCGGCACCCTGTTGCGCGGCTGGCGCCAACCCATGCGGTTTCGCCCGGTCAACCTGCCTGCGCATATCCTGCGCGGGGCTTTCCTGTTCGGATCGACCATATTCAATGTCCTGGCGCTCAAATCCCTGCAACTGGCCGGGACAACCTCGATCTATTTCTTTGGGCCGATGGTGATCACGGCGCTGGCCGGTCCGCTGCTTGGCGAGTGGGCGGGCTGGCGGCGCTGGCTGGCCATCCTGGCGGCCTTTGCCGGCGTCCTCATCATCACCCGACCGGGCGTCGGCGTGTTCGGCATCGGACATCTCTTCGCGCTCGGCTCGATGCTGTCGAACTGCTTCTACGTCATCATGACGCGCCGCATGTCGGCGACCGAGACATCGGAGAGCCTCATCCTGTTTTCGGCGCTGGCGCCGGCGCTGCTGCTGTTGCCCCTGCTGCCGTTTTCGTTTTCCTTGCCGCATGACGGCTGGCACTGGTTCGTGCTGCTGATGCTCGGCGTGTTCGGCGGCGTCGGTCACTGGCTGCTCGTCCAGGCCTACCGGCTGGCGACGACCACGGCTTTGGCGCCCTATCCCTATTCGCAGATGGTGTGGATGATCATTTCCGGATGGATCGTCTTCAAGCAGTTTCCCGACCGCTGGACGCTGGTCGGCGCCGCCATCATCGTCGCCAGCGGCCTCTACATCGTCCATCGCGAGCATAGGCTTCGGCTGCGGAGCCGCGCGGCCTCGGACGTCGAGGCCGAGGCGTTGGCAAAAAAACTTTGATTTGCCCCCGATCGGTGGCATAACGCCGCCTTTAAACAGTTTAGGTCTGGAAAGTCAGGTCCGGGGAGCACACGTCGCTGGCACAAAAAATCAAGCTTTCGACGATCGCGGATGCGCTCGGCGTGTCCACGGCCACGGTCTCGCTGGCGCTGCGCGACAGCCCTCTTGTTGCCGGGACCACCCGTGACCGCATCAAGGAACATGCCCGCGCCATCGGCTATATCTACAACCGACGCGCCGCCAGCCTGCGCACCTCGCGTTCCGGCATTGTCGGCGTCGTCGTGCACGACATCATGAACCCGTTCTTCGCCGAGATCCTGCGCTCGATCGAAAGCGAGCTCGACCGCAGCCGGCAAACCTTCATCCTGTCCAACCACTATGATCAGCTCGAAAAGCAGCGCACTTTCATCGATACGCTTTTGCAACTCGGCGCCGACGGCGTCATCATGTCGCCGGCGATAGGCACGCCGGCTTCCGACATCGTGATGGCCGAGGAGAACGGCCTGCCGGCTGTGCTGATCGCGCGCACCGTCGAGGGTGCCGACGTGCCGGTCTTTCGCGGCGACGACTCTTATGGAACAGGCCTCGCCACCAACCACCTGATCTCGCTCGGCCACAAGCGCATCGCCATGATCGGCGGCACCGACCAGACCTCGACCGGCCGTGACCGCTACCAAGGCTATATCAACGCGATGGAGGCGGCCGGGCTGGAAGTCAGGCCGTCCTGGCGCATCGCCGGGCCGCGCACCAAGCAGGCCGGCTTCGAGGCCGCCGGACAGTTCCTGGCGCTGAAGGACAGGCCGACGGCAGCCTGCTGCTGGAACGACCTCGTCGCCATCGGCCTGATGAACGGCATTGCCCGCGCCGGCCTGGTGCCGGGCGTCGACATCTCGGTCACCGGCTATGACGACCTCGAAGAGGCGGCGATCGCGACGCCGGCGCTGACCACAGTCTGGAACGGCCAGCGCGAGGTTGGCCGCCGCGCCGCCAGCGCGCTGCTCGACAAGCTCAACGGGCAGACGGTGCGACCCTCGCAGGAATTGATCAAGCCGGAACTGCATGTGCGTCAGTCGACCGGCAAGCCGGTGGAGCGTGCATGACCAAGGCCGAACAGTTGCAGACCGTCGCCATCCTGGTGCCGGGCGATTTCAACGACCACGCGGTCGACCGCATCAACCGCACGTTCAGGCGTGTCAGAATTGAACGCGCCGATCCGGCGCTCGTCACCGACGAGATGCGCAGTGATGTGCGCGGCATCGCTTCGTTCGCCGGCATCAACGCGGCGATGATGGATGCATTGCCCAACCTCGAACTCATCGCTTCCTTCGGCGTCGGCTATGATTCGGTCGATGTCGGTCATGCGGCGGCGAAAAACATCATGGTCACCAACACGCCCGACGTGTTGACCGAGGAGGTCGCCGACACCGCGATCGGGCTGTTGATCAACACCATCCGCGACCTGCCGCGCGCCGAGACCTGGCTGCGCGACGGCAGCTGGGTGCGCAAGGGCAACTATCCGCTGAGCCGGCTGACCTTGCGCGGGCGCAGTGTGGGTATTTTCGGCATGGGCCGCATCGGGCAGGCTATTGCCCGGCGTCTGGAAGCCTTTGGCTTGCCGGTCGCCTACCACAACCGGCGCCGTGTCGAAGGTCTTTCCTACCACTATCATGCGACCCTGAAAGGGCTTGCCGAAGCCGTGGATACGTTGATTTCGGTCGCGCCGGGGGGCGCCTCGACGGAGAAGGCGGTCAATGCCGAGATACTGTCGGCGCTTGGCGCCAACGGCGTCTTCGTCAACATCGGCCGTGGCAGCACGGTCGATGAGGCAGCGCTTGCGGCAGCCCTTGCCAACGGCACCATCGCCGCTGCCGGCCTCGACGTCTTTGCCGACGAACCGAACGTGCCCAAGGCGCTGCTCGACGCGCCCAACGCCTCGCTGCTGCCGCATGTCGGCTCGGCCTCGGACCATACACGCCGCGCCATGGCGGATCTGTGCGTCGACAATCTGGTGTCCTGGTTCACCGAGCGCCGGCCGCTGACGCCGGTGCCTGAGACGGCGCATGTGAAGGCTAGAAACTGATCGGTGGCTGCCACATTTATTAACGTCAGCTTAACCCTTTGGAATCATTGTTCAACCTGTCCGTGTACGTGGATGAAGAATGATGAAAGCACTTTCCGCATTGATCGCTGCCGCAGCGCTGTTTGGTGGCATTCAGCTGTTTCATGGCGGCAGCCGGGAAAGCGTAGCCAACGAGGCCGCCCCGTCCAACAGCTACAGGCTGGTCGCCAATGGCGATGAGGCGGTCTGTGCAGTCAGCCGCGGAGCCGAAATTTCGGACGGTTTGTCGTTGCTCACCGTTGCTCCCAAATGCCGTCGGCTCTTGCCGGGCATAGAACAGGCGAAGTTCTGGCGCGAGCAAAACGATGGCACCGTTGCCTTCAGCGCCAATGGCACCGATCCAATCGTCACCTTCGCGGCTGCCGATGGCGACGGCTACGAATCCTATGCCCCGGCGCTGCCGCTGCTGTCGCTGGCGGCCACCCGTGATAAAAAATCCGGCGACTAATTATTCCGCTGCGGCCCGCGCGCCCGCCTTCGCTGCGGCGTGCAGCCGAACCGCATCGCCGAAGGCACGGAATATTTTCACCGAATTGCTGTCCGACTTGACCCAGTATTCCGGGTGCCATTGCACGCCGACGGCGAAGGCGCGGGCGTCCCGCACCGAAACCGCCTCGACCGTACCGTCGGTGGCGACGGCCTCGACCTGCAGCTTCGAACCGAGCCGGTCGATCGCCTGGCGGTGCAACGAATTGACCTTGATGTCGCCGGCACCGAACACACCGGCCAGGCAACTGTCAGGTTTGATCGAAATGGTCTGGTGGATGGCGAAGCGTTCGTCCTGCTTGTCGCTCACCGGCGCGCGGTGATCGAGCGAGCCCTCGCGCTCCTGGATCTCGGTGCCGAGCGTGCCGCCCAACGCCACGTTCAGTTCCTGGATGCCGCGGCAGATGGCGAGCAGCGGCACGCCGCGTTCGATCGCCCGGCGGATCAGCGGCAGCGTCGTGGCGTCGCGCGCCGGATCATAGGGGCCATTGGCTTCACTGGCGTCGCCGCCATAGAGCGAGGGATGCACATTGGATTTCGAGCCGGTGACCATGACGCCGTCGACCGACAACAGGAGTTCGTCGAAATCGAGCCGGTCGCCGAACGATGGCACCAGCACCGGGAACACGCCGGCGCCGGTGATCGCCGCTTCCAGATATTGTTGTGGGGCGGCGTGCCAGGTGTAGTTGTCGAACTGGCGGACGTCGGTCGATATGGCGACGAGCGGCTGATGCATTTGGGCTCTGTGTTCCATCGGGGCAAGGGATACCTGCCTTCAAAATAGGCGATCCCACGTTATTTTTCCATGCCAAGTTTCGGCGTGTCGCATGGGCCACGAAACGGCCTGTTAGACTATAGTTGCAGTGCAGCCGGGCTTCGCCGTCAAATCGGGCCGGCCTGCTGGACTCGACTTCTTGCCTGTGTATTGTCTCGAACGAACCGACACGGAAACCGAGGATTTTCTGACGTCGGCCTGTTGATCCAAAAGGGAGGAACTTCATGGATCGTCGTTCATTCATTCGCAAGGCCGGTGTCACCGGCGTCGGTGCCGCGGCGGCGGCGGCCACGCTGGCGGCGCCTGCAATCGCCCAGTCCAATCCCAAGGTGACATGGCGGCTGGCGTCGTCCTTCCCGAAGTCGCTCGACACCATCTATGGCGGCGCCGAGGTGTTCTCGAAGATGCTGTCGGAAGCCACCGACGGCAATTTCCAGATCCAGGTTTTTGCTGCCGGTGAGCTGGTGCCTGGCCTGCAGGCCGCCGACGCCACCACCGCCGGCACGGTCGAGGCCTGCCATACGGTGGCATATTATTACTGGGGCAAGGACCCGACATGGGCGCTCGGTGCGGCGGTTCCCTTTTCGCTCAACGCACGCGGCATGAATGCCTGGCATTACCATGGCGGCGGCATCGACCTGTTCAACGAGTTTCTCGCCACGCAGGGCCTTTTCGGCCTGCCGGGCGGCAACACCGGCGTGCAGATGGGTGGCTGGTTCCGAAAGGAAATCAACACGGTGGCCGACCTTTCCGGCCTCAAGATGCGAATCGGCGGTTTTGCCGGCAAGGTGGTGCAGAAACTCGGCGTCGTGCCGCAGCAGATCGCCGGTGGCGACATCTATCCGGCGTTGGAAAAAGGCACCATCGACGCGGCCGAATGGGTCGGTCCCTATGACGACGAGAAGCTCGGCTTCTACAAGGTGGCGCCCTATTATTACTATCCCGGCTGGTGGGAGGGCGGCCCGACCGTCCACCTGATGTTCAACAAGGCGAAGTACGAAGAGCTTTCGCCAACGTACAAGTCGCTGCTGCACACTGCCGCGCAGGCGGCCGACGCCAACATGCTGCAGAAATACGATTATCTGAACCCTGCGGCGGTGAAGCGGCTGGTGGCCGGCGGCGCGAAACTGCGCCCGTTCAGCCAGGAGATCATGGCCGCCTGCTTCGAAAAGGCCAACGAGGTCTATACCGAAATGGAAGCTTCCAACGCCCCGTTCAAGAAGATCTGGGAATCGATCAAGGGCTTCCGCAAGGAGCATTATCTCTGGGCACAGGTGGCCGAATACAATTACGACACCTTCATGATGGTCCAGCAGCGCAACGGCAAGCTGTAGCCGGCCGGACTTCTGCTCAAAAGCTCTCTGGGCGGACCCCGCTCAGGGAGCTTTTCTGTATATGCCGGGAGGCGAAGCCGGCGGTTCAGCCGCGGCGCGGCACCACCAGAACCTTGACCTCGCCGGGCGCCGGCGGATTGGCGATCACCGCTGGCGCTTCTTCAAGCGACACCTGCCTGGAGATCAGCCTGTCGATCTCGACCGCACCGGAAGCGATGAGTTCGGCGGCGCGGCGATGGGTGTAGGGATTGAGGAAGGAACCGAGCACCTTCAGTTCCCGGAACAACAGGTCGAACGGCTCGAATTCCGCTTTCATGCCTTGCGGCGTCACGCCGACAATGACGACCGTGCCGCCGGCTCGGGCCAGGCGCATGGACTGCTCGACGGTCTCTCGCACGCCGGCGCATTCGAAGACGACGTCGACGCCACCTGGCGCCAGACCAGCCGGTCCGGCGATCGCATCGATGACATTGGTGGCTGTCGGATCGATCGTCGCTGTCGCGCCGAGGTCCTCGGCGAGGGCGCGCCGCGAAGCCTGCCTGGTCGACAGGATGATGGTCGTGGCTCCCGCCAGTCTTGCCAGCTGCACGGTGAGCAGGCCGATCACGCCGCCGCCAAGCACGACCACCGAGCTGCCCGGTTTGATACCGGCCAGGTCGACGCCATGCAGGCAACAGCCGAGCGGCTCGCAGAAGGCACCGTGCAGGGGGTTCAGGCCTACAGGCAGGACGAAAGCCTGTTTCTGCGGCAAGGCAAGATAGTCGGCAAAGCCGCCGTCGCGATGAATGCCGATCGCGCACAGATTGCTGCAGAGATTGACTTGTCCCGCGTGACAGTGCGCGCAGCGCCCACAGGCTATGTTGGGGTCGCCGGTAACACGATCGCCGATGGCAAAACCCGAGACCGATTTTCCGATCGCCTCGACGATGCCGGAAAACTCATGGCCGGGCGTCACCGGTGGCGTGCAAGGAAATTCACCGTGAAACAGATGCCGGTCCGTGCCGCAGACGCCGCAGGCTTCGATGCGCACCAGTAGCTCATCCGAACCGATGTCAGGCATGTCGACGTCGCGCAGCGTGATGTCGCCCACTGCTTCCAGCCGCACCGCTTTCATGGTCTTGACCATGCCGGTTCAGTTGAAGCTTGGCGGTTGCGACAGGTCGGGCTGCGGCACTGCCGGCTTTGCCGGTGTCGGATCGCCGAAACTGGGCGGTTGCGAAAGGTCAGGAGCGGCCGGCGCCGTGCCGCCACCAGTGGGCGCCGCTCCATCCGCCGGCGGCGTGCCCAGCGGCGACAGGCCGGGCACCTCCGGTACCTTGTAGTCGATGGTGCCCGGATCGACGGTCGTTCCCTTGTAGTGCATCACCATTTGCGGGAAGGCGATGGTCAGCCCGATCATGATCACCTGGATGCAGACAAAGGGCACCGCGCCCCAATAGATCTGCCCGGTGGTCACCGGCGCGATTTGTTTGCCGGTGAGACGATCGAGATAGGGCACGCGCGCGGCCACCGAACGCAGGTAGAACAGCGCGAAGCCGAAGGGCGGGTGCATGAAGCTGGTCTGCATGTTGACGCCCAGGAGCACGCCGAACCAGATCAGGTCGATGCCGAGCTTGTCGGCGGCGGGCGCCAGCAGCGGTACGATGATGAACGCCAGTTCGAAGAAGTCGAGGAAGAAGGCGAGGAAGAAGACGAGCATGTTGACGCCGATCAGGAAGCCGACCTCGCCGCCCGGCAGCGACGTCAAAAGGTGCTCGACCCAGATGTGGCCGTTGACGCCGTAGAAGGTCAGCGAGAACACCCGTGCGCCGATCAGGATGAACAGCACGAAGGACGACAGCCTTGTCGTCGAGGCCAGTGCCTGCTTGACGACGTCAAGCGACAAGCGCCCCTTGGCCGCCGCCATGAACAAGGCGCCGACCGAGCCCATGGCGCCGCCTTCGGTCGGCGTGGCGATGCCCAGGAAGATGGTGCCCAGCACCAGGAAGATCAGCGCCAGTGGCGGGATCAGCACGATGATCACCTGCTGCGCGAGCCTGGACATCATGTTGAAGTTCAGGCGCTTGTCGGCAATGGCGACGATGTAGATGAACAGCACCCCGGCAGTCGCGCCAAGAATGTCGGCATTGTCGCCATGCGCCGGCGCCAGGTAACGATACGCCGCGTAGGAAACCGCCGATGTGACCAGCAAAGCCACCAGCAGCGACATCACGCCATGGCCAAGTGTACGGGCCTCGAGCGGCAGCGCCGGCATCGAGTTCGGCCGGATGATCGACATGATCAGGATATAGGACATATAGAGGCCGGTAAGCACGAGGCCCGGGATCAACGCGCCCGCGTACATATCGCCGACCGAGCGGCCGAGCTGGTCGGCAAGCACGATCAGCACCAGCGACGGCGGGATGATCTGGGCAAGCGTGCCGGAGGCGGCAATGACACCGGATGCGAGCCGGCGGTCATAGCCATAGCGCAGCATGATCGGCAGCGAGATCAGGCCCATGGCGATGACGGAAGCCGCCACCACGCCGGTGGTCGCCGCCAAAAGCGCGCCGACGAAGATCACCGCATAGGCGAGGCCGCCGCGGATTGGCCCGAACAGTTGGCCGATCGTGTCGAGCAGGTCTTCGGCCATGCCCGATCGCTCGAGCACGATGCCCATGAAGGTGAAGAACGGGATGGCCAGCAGCGTGTCGTTCGACATCACCCGGCTGCCGTAGAAATTATCCGGCAATGCGTGCAGGAGCGGCCAGGCGAGGTTGATCGATCCTCCGGAATAGGGAGACAGCAGCACGCCGATGAAGAAGAACATCAAGCCGTTGGCGGCCAAGGAAAAAGCGACGGGGTAGCCGATCAGCAGGAAGATGATCAGCGAAGCGAACATGATCGGCGCCATGTTCTGCGCGATGAACTCCATCACGAACGCACCTCGTCGGCCAGCGCCTTGGCTTCGAGTTCGGCCTGCTCATGCACCGATATGAAGGGATTGGGGTCGTCCATGTCTCCGCGCATGATGGCGATCTTCTTGATGATCTCGGAGATGCCCTGCAGCGCCAGCAGGAAAAACCCGACGAGCAGGATGGCCTTGGCGGGCCAGATGATCAGGCCGCCGGAATTGTTGGACATCTCGCCGCTGCGAAACGACAGCGACACATAAGGAACGAAATAGATCACCATCAGCGTCACGAACGGCATCAGAAAAAAGACATGCCCGAAAAGGTCGATCCAGTGCTGCACGCGGCGTGGAAACAGGCCGTAGACGACGTCGATGCGGATATGTTCGTTCTGCTTCAGCGTATAGGCGGCGGCCAGCATGAAGGCGGCGCCGAACAGATACCATTGCAGCTCGAGCCAAGCGTTCGACGATATGTCGAACACCTTGCGGATAATGGCGTTGGCGGCGCTCACCAGGATCGCCAGCAGGATCAGCCACGATATCCATTTGCCGATGAACTCGTTGGCGCGATCAATAGTCCTGGATAGAGCGAGAAGCCCTGCCATGCATTCCTCCCTTGTACCGGAGGCGTGCCGGCTTCCCCCTTTTTGTCCGTCACGCCACGTGGTCCAACGGTATGCCGCGCGTGGACTGACGGGTCAACAAGGATAGAGGCAGCGAATATCATCGCATCGCAGACAGTGCCCAATACCGGCGATCTGCCCTCGCGTCATGCAACCAAAGTCTGACGTTTTCAGGCGATTTTGCCGGTGTCGCGGCCGGCGCCGATCAGGATCAGCGTCGTGACCAGGAACAGGTACATCCACGCGTCGCGCCACTCGACCGGGAAATAGCCGGCCCACAGCGATTCGGCCATGCCGAAGGCCGCCGCGCCGAGCGCCGCGCGCGGTGGTGAGAGATAGCCGCCGACCGCCGTCACGAACAGGATCTTCAGTCCGTAGACGAGGCCCGAGCCGAAGCTGACATTGCCGTAATAGAGCCCGGCCATGACACCGGCCAGCGCGGCGCAGAAGCCGCCGAACAGCACCGCGTGCCGGAACACCGCGCGTACGTCGACGCCGCACATCGCGGCAGCCTTGGGGTCGTCGGAGACGGCGCGCCAGCGCCGTCCGAAGCTCGATCGGGCAAATGCCCAGCTTGCCAGCGCGATTGCCGCCACCACCACGGCGCAGTCGATAAGCTGGATGAGCGTCAGCGTTGCCTTGAAGGTCGCGCCCTGCGCGAAAACGATGGGCTCCGCCAGCATCGGCGGCAGCCACAGATCATGCGTGTCGGCGGCGATGCGGCTCGCTTCGGACAGCAGCAGCAGGATGCCGAGAGTCGTCACCACGATTGCATTGGGCGTGCGGTCGGCCAACGGTTCGAAGACACTGCGCGACAGCACGTGGCTGATCAGCGCGGCATAGAGGAATGCAGCGACGACGCCGAGCGCCACCGCCGCCAGCAGCGTCAGCCACAGCACCTGATAGCCGAAGGCCGCGGTCAGGATCATGGTCTGGCCGCAAAAGGCGAACAACGCGCCATAGGCGAGATTGGTGCGGTGCAGGATGCCGTTGGTCAGCACATAGCCAAAGGCGAGCAACGCATACAGCGCGCCCGAATGCAGCCCGTTCAGCACCTGCTGGAAGAAATAGAGCATGCAAAACCTCGAAGCATGCCGCCCAAAAGTGCGAAGCGGTCCTGGCCAACAGCATGCTCAAAAGGCTGCGGAGACCGCCGCATCCCGGAGTGAGGTTGCATCGCTGAATCTAACTTGTCAAATATGATTTATCGGTTAGATTTTCGCCATGACGGTATCATGGACCCCGCACCGCTTCACCGGCGGCCTGCTTGCGCTCGACACGGCGAACACCGTCGTGCTGCGCGGCGATCCGGGGCGGACGTTCGACCGCTTCGAAGATCCGGCCGAGATTGCCCGCTTCGCCGACGCGGCGAGCCGCTTTCGCGCCGCCGAGCTTGGCGAAAGGCCGCTGGCGGTAGCCTCGCCGGTGGCGATCGCACCCGTCGTGCTGTCGATCCGCGAGGCGACGGACCGGCTGTTTCGTGGAGCGGTATCGAAGGGTGCGGTCGCCACCGCTGATCTGCCCGGATTCCTGAGCGCCTGCGCCGAGGGTCTGGCCGGCAGCCGGACCGAGATCGGTGCGCCGGGAAGGCCGTTCGGTGATCCCCTGACGCCGATCGCCTTCGAGGCGGCGCTGGCGGTTTCGGCGCTATCGCTTCTGCGCGACGATACCGTCGCAAGGCTCAGGATCTGTCCCAACTGCACCTGGCTGTTCGTCGACAGAAGCCGCAATTCCAGCCGCCTGTGGTGCGACATGGCAGTGTGCGGCAACCGTCAGAAGGCAAGCCGTCACTATCGCCGTCGTCGCATGGCGGAAAATGAGGTCAAGAATGCGTAGCGGCCTTTCCCGTTCGATCCTTGTTGGCGCGGCGCTCATCGTGGCCGTTGCGCTCGGCGCCTGCCGCGATACCGGCGACGCCGAAGGCAAGCTGTTCGAGATTTCCGGCAAGATATTCGTTTTCAACTACCGCCTCGCCAGGGCGACTTATGTGGTGACCCTGCGGCCGCTGAAGCCGATGGGAGAGGGCCAGGTGGCGGTCGCCAGCTTCCAGGATCCCGCCGGCGGCGCACCTCTGGTGGTCGAGCAGAAGGTCTGGCCGAAGCTCGACAAGGTGACGCTGGAGAGCCCGGCACTGACCTGCGTCGTCAAGAACAAGCCCTATGCGATTGCCATCAGCATCAAGGGCGCCGACGGCGCGGTCCTGCAGAAGATCGACACCACGCTGATGTCGACGGAAGACCAGTCGATCCTGCCCGACCGGCCGCTGGTCATCGACCAGCTCTACACCGCCAATCCCGATCTCGTCGGCCATCCCGACGGCAAGCTGCCGGGCGAGCCGAAGCCAGATTGCTCGAAAGGCGGCTGACGCGTCGCGGCCGCCCGCGCCGCAGCTGTAATGTTCATGCGCTGGGCAATGTCCGCGGATCGGTTTCATACCCGATTCAGGATGGCCGCGGACTGTTCGTTGCGCGTTGCCTGGCATCTGCGATTTTGTTTGACCTGCCTTGCAAGGGGAGAAAGGATGCGTCATCCGATCCCGACGTTGGCTGCCTGCCCCCGCGTGGCCTCCGCAGAGGAAATGCCTGATGACGCTGCACGACGTCGCGCTCGACGACAAGTTCGATCTCGCAAAGGAGCGCATCTTCCTGTCCGGCGCGCAGGCGGTCATTCGCATGCTCTTGATGCAGCGCGAGCGCGACCGTCGCGCCGGCTTGAACACGGCCGGCTTCGTCTCCGGCTATCGCGGTTCGCCGCTCGGCGGCCTCGACATGCAGCTGTGGAAGGCGAAAAAACAGCTCGCCCAGGCTGACATCGTCTTCCAGCCGGGCCTCAACGAGGAGCTTGCCGCCACCGCTTGCTGGGGAGCGCAGCAGACGGAGCTGCTGGGCGAGGGCACCCATGACGGCGTCTTTTCGGTTTGGTACGGCAAGGGACCGGGCGTCGACCGCTCAGGCGATGTGTTCCGCCACGCCAACCTCGCCGGATCGTCGAAGCATGGCGGCGTGCTTGCGCTGATGGGCGACGACCATATGGCCGAATCCTCGACCAACGCGCACGCCACCGAATTCCTGTTCGTCGACACGATGGTGCCGATCCTCAACCCGGCCGGTGTCCAGGAGATCATCGACTACGGGCTCTACGGCTTCGCCATGTCGCGCTTTGCCGGCACGTGGGCGGCGATCAAATGCGTCAAGGACAACATCGAATCGACCGCCTCGGTCGATGCCGCGCTCGAGCGGCTGAACATCGTCGTGCCGGAGTTCGACATGCCGCCTGGCGGTCTCAACATCCGCCACGAGATCGACATGCTCGGCCAGGAAGAGCGGCTGCATGAACACAAGCGCGCCGCGGCCTCCGCCTTCATCCTTGCCAATGGGCTGAACCGCATCGTCTATTCGGGGGGCCGCAACCCGAAGATCGGCATCATCACGCTCGGCAAGAGCTATCTCGACGTTCGCCAGGCGCTGGAGGATATCGGCATCGACGAAGCGGCCGCCAACCGCATCGGGGTGAGGCTGTTCAAGGTCGGCTGCCCCTGGCCGCTCGACCTGCATCACATCGCCGGTTTCGCCCGCGGCCTCGACACCATCGTCGTCGTCGAGGAGAAGCGCTCGCTGATCGAGGTACAGTTGCGCGAAAGCCTTTATGGCACTGCCACCCAACCGGTCATTATCGGCAAGAAGGACGAGCGCGGCGACTGGCTGTTTCCGGCCAAAGGCGCGCTCGATCCCAACGAGATCGCCATCGCGCTTGGCGAGAGGATCGTCAGGACCATCGGCCCGTCCGAAGAGATTTCGGCGCGGGTGGCAAAACTGCGCCAGTTCCAGGCAATGCTCACCGAGGCCACCGACATCGGCTCGCGCACGCCGTTCTTCTGTTCCGGTTGCCCGCACAATTCGTCCACCAAGGTGCCGGACGGCTCGATCGCCGCGGCCGGCATCGGCTGCCACTTCATGGCGCTGTGGATGGACCGCAACACAGTCGGCTTCACGGCCATGGGCGGCGAGGGCGCGCAATGGGTCGGCCAGGCGCCGTTCTCCAAGCGCGAGCACATCTTCCAGAATCTTGGCGACGGCACCTACAACCATTCCGGTACGCTGGCGATCCGCTTCGCGCTGTCGAGCGATGCCAACATCACCTACAAGATCCTCTACAACGACGCGGTCGCCATGACCGGCGGCCAGCCGCACGAAGGCGGCCTGACCGTCGATATGATTGCCAGGCAGGTGCGGGCCGAGGGTGTCGACCGCATTGCCATCGTCACGGATGAGCCGGACAAATATGCGGGCAAAGCCGAATTCCCGGCCGGCGCCACTATCCATCACCGCGACGACCTCGATCTCGTCCAGCGCGAGCTGCGCGACGTCAAGGGCGTTTCGGTCTTGCTCTACGACCAGACCTGCGCCGCCGAAAAACGCCGCCGCCGCAAGCGCGGCACATTCCCCGATCCCGACAAGCGCGTCTTCATCAACGAACTGGTCTGCGAAGGCTGCGGCGATTGCGGCGTACAGTCGAACTGCGTCTCGATCCAGCCGGTCGAGACCGAATTCGGCCGCAAGCGCAAGATCGACCAGTCGAGCTGCAACAAGGATTTCTCCTGCGTCAACGGCTTCTGCCCGTCCTTCGTCACCGTGCACGGCGCCAAGATCCGCAAGGCCGAGGGCCTGGCCGGCAAGGCCGATCCGCTGGAAGGCGTGCCCGTGCCGGCGCAATTCCCGCTTGGCGAGCAAGGCTGGGCGGCGATCATCGACGGCGTCGGCGGCACCGGCGTCGTCACCGTCGGTGCGGTGCTCGGCATGGCGGCGCATCTTGAGGACAAGGGCTGCGGCATGATCGACATGGCCGGCCTCGCCCAGAAGGGCGGCTCGGTGTTCACCCATGTCCGCATCGCTCGTACCCCGGACGACATCCATGCGATCCGCGTTTCGGCGGGGAAGGCCGATCTCGTGCTTGGCTGCGATCTCGTCGTGTCGGGCGCCAAGAAGGTGCTGACCGCGGTGCGCGAGGGCCACACCATCTTCGTCGCCAACACCGCCGAGATCATGCCCGGCGAATTCGCCCGCTCGGCCGATTTTTCGTTGCCGATAGAGCGGCTGAAAAAGGCGATCCGCGCGGCTGCGGGCGACGACAAGGCACATTTCTTCGATGCCACCCGCACTGCCACGGCACTTTTCGGCAATTCGCTCGGCGCCAACATGTTCATGCTTGGCTTTGCCTTCCAGCACAGCGGCCTGCCGCTGTCGGCCGAGGCGGTCGAGAAGGCGATCGAGCTCAATGGCGAAGCCGTGGCGATGAACATCGCCGCCTTCCGCTGGGGCCGTCGCGCTGCCCATCAGCCGGATTTCGTGCGCGGGCTGGTTGCCCAGCCGGGTCCGACCGCGGCTGGAAAGGCAGGCCAGGCCACGGATACCGCCGAGACGCTGGACGACATCATTGCCCGCCGCGTCGCCTTCCTGACCGCCTATCAGAACGCCGCCTATGGCAGGCGTTATGCCGGAAAACTGGCCGCGTTGCGCGCCGCCGAAGCGAAGGCCGTGCCTGGTTCGACCGCGGTGTCGCAGGCTGCCGCCAGGAACCTGTTCAAGCTGATGGCGATCAAGGACGAATACGAGGTGGCGCGTCTTTACACGGACGGCTCTTTCGCCGCCGAACTGGGCAAGCAGTTCCAGAGCTACGAAAGGCTCGAATTCCACCTCGCTCCGCCGATCATGGGCCGTCGCGGCAATGACGGAAGCCCGCGGAAATCGAGCTTCGGCCCGTGGATGATGAAGGGTTTTCGCGTGCTGGCGGCGATGAAGGGCTTGCGCGGCACTGCCTTCGACCTGTTCGGCTACACCGCCGAACGGCGCATGGAGCGGCAGCTGCTGGCGCGGTACGAGGCGGATCTGGAGCTCATCGCCGGATCGTTGGCCCCAGCCAGGGTCGATGCGGCGGTTGCGCTGGCCTCGGTGCCTGCCCTCATCCGCGGCTATGGCCACGTCCGTCAAGCCAGCGCGCAAAAGGCCGCCGGCGAGCGCCAAAGGCTGCTCGAACGCCTGTCGAGTACGCCGGCGCGGCCCGAACTTCAGGCCGCCGAATGATCGATACGCCTTGTTTACCTGAACGACAGTTTCCTTGCTTTCCGCTGCGTCACCCGGCTTGACGGCAGGAGCGCGAGGGTCTCTCTAAATCTTTCTTAAGGCGGATGTGGCACTGCTTGGCTCCCCAGGGTTGGGATTCAGGCGTTGAATCTGCGAAAAAAGAACGAGATCCCGGTCGACGTCTATATTCCGTTCGTGGAAACCCTGTTTCGCGACGGGCTGACGCTTTCGATCGGCATTCTCGCGCAGACTTTCCTGATCGGCCTGGTCTGGTGGAAGAGCGGCGATCCGCGGTATTTGCTGGTCGCGATCTCGATGGTTCTCGTCGGTGTGTTCCGCATGAGAAACTTTCGAAAATACAACAGCATGCCGTCGCCGACGACCTGGGAAGAGGCGCACAAGCGTGAGAATGACTACATTCTCTATGGCTCCCTGCATGGCTTGACGCTTGGCGCTTTCTGCCTGCTCGGCATCTATTTCGCGCGCGATGGTTTCGCCGAAATCGCCTCCGTTTGCCTGACGCTGGCGACGGCGACCTCCATCGCCGGCCGCAACTACGGCTCGCCGCGCATGGTCACCATCCTGACCATTGCCTTGACCTGGCCAATCTCGCTTGGCTTCCTGCTGCGCGGCGACATCTACCATGTCCTCCTCGGGCTCCTGTCGGCGCCGTTCCTGTTCGCCATCCGGAAATTCGCCAACACCGTACGCGATGTGCTTTTTGCGGCCGTCTCGGAAGAGAAGAAGGCCAACCGCATTGCCCAGCGCTTCAACCGGGCGCTCAACACCATGTCGCACGGCCTTGTCATGCTCGGTCCGGACGGCCGCGTCGCGGTGGCCAATGCCGAGGCCGCGCATCTGATGTCGCTCAAGTCGCCCGACGCGCTGCTCGGACGGTCGATCCACGGTCTGTTGATGCGCGGTGTCGCCGGCGGCATGCTGGCGCCCAAGGATTGCCGCTACATCGAGGCGCAGCTGACGCGTGCCCTGCGTGAGGGTCGCGACCGCAAGGTGCTGGTTTCCCTCGCCAACGGCCAGCATTACGAGTTCTCGGCTCGCGAGGGCAGCCAGGAACTGGGCGTCATCACCTTCGAGGACGTCACCGCCCGTGTCGAGGCGGAAGACAAGATCCGCTTCATGGCACGCTACGACAATCTCACCGGCCTGCCCAACCGGGCCTATTTCCATGAATTGGTGGGCGAGGCCATGGCGTCCGGCGATCGCGACCGTCTCTGCGGCCTTGCGGTGCTCGATCTCGACGATTTCAAGAGCGTCAACGACACGCTTGGCCATCCGATCGGCGACGGCTTGATCTATGCCGTTGCCGAGCGGCTTGCCGCCATTGCCAAGCAAGATATCACGGTCAGCCGTTTCGGTGGCGACGAGTTCATGATCTTCTTCGACCGCGTCGAGGATGAGAGCCATCTGACCAGCCAGCTCGACGAGATTTTCGCCGGCCTGCAAGGGGAAGTCGACGTCGCCGGTCACGGGCTGCGCATCCAGGCCAGCGGCGGCGCGGTGCTGTCACGGGTCAAGGATACCGATGTCGACGCCATGATCGTGAAGGCGGACCTGGCGCTCTACAAGGCCAAGGAACTCGGCAAGAACAGCTGGCGATTGTTCGAAGCTTCGATGGATGCCGCCTTCCGCAACCGTCAGCTGATGAAGGCGGATCTGCGCACCGCGGTAGAGGGCAAGAGCCTGCGGGTGGTCTATCAGCCGATCGTGGCGATGAGCACCATGCGTATCGCCAGTTGCGAGGCGCTGTGCCGGTGGGATCATCCAGATCTCGGGCCAATCTCGCCCAGCATCTTCATTCCGCTTGCCGAGGAAATGGGCATCATTTCCGAGATCAGCACCTTCGTGCTGCAGGCAGCCTGCGCCGAATGCGCCAAATGGCCGGACCAGACCAGCGTTTCGGTCAATCTCTCGGCCAAGGATTTCCGCAGCCGCGATGTCATCCAGAAGGTTCGCGATGCGTTGGCCGGCTCCGGCCTCGCCGCCAGTAGGCTCGAGATCGAGGTCACCGAAACGGCGCTGCTCGACGACAAGTCGCTGACGCGCCAGTATATTGAGGAGCTGAAGCAGCTTGGCGTGCGCATCGCGCTCGACGATTTCGGCACCGGCTATTCGAGCCTGAGCTACCTGCACAAGCTGCCGCTCGACAAGATCAAGATCGACCGCTCTTTCCTGATGGACGTCACCCAGAATCCCCGTTCGCTCGAGCTGCTCAAGGGTATCGTCAACCTGTCGCGGCCGCTGGGGCTTTCGGTGACCGTCGAAGGGGTCGAGACCTTCGAGCAGCTCAAGATCCTGGCGCTGCAGGTCAAGCCTGATCTTGTCCAGGGGTTCCTGTTCGGTTCGGCGCTCAGCGCTTCCGGCATCGAGACGATGTCGAACACGGTATGGCCCTTCGCCAAGGATATCAGGACCGCCAAAAAGGCGGTACGCCGCTGATTTGCGGCGCCTGGCGCATGGTGCCCAGGCACTGAGAGCCCATCCCTGTTTCCATCAGGATTGAACAGGCGCCCAGGCTTTAGGCATTCACCGCATTCGAGGTTTCTTTGCACATCGCGGGCCATGCCAGAATTTCAGCCGCTTCCCGTCATGTTCGAGACACGCTCTTTCCCCGTCGCGACGCAGAAAACGAAGAAAACCACCAATTTTAGTTTTATTTTAGCAATCGTTAACCTTAACGACTGGTAAACGGGCTGCTTCCTGTTTTCATCTTTTACATCCCAAGACCCTGTCGTAGTGTCGGATCGCGGCGGCAATGTACGGGGATTGAGTTGATGATTGTGCAGTTGAGTTCGCTTCGTCCGGTGACGGGCGAGGACGGCAAGGACGCCGCCGACACCATGTCCAGCTTCGCCCGCAACGTTTCGGCGATGCTTGAGCGGACAGAGTACCGCCGCTGCGACAAGGGCGAAGATCTCGAGGACATCTACCGCCTGCGCTACAAGTCATATCGCTCGAACGATATGGTGCCCGACAACGAAAACCATACCATTCACGATGAGCTCGACGAGGCACCGAATGTGTACCGCTTCGGGGTCTATATCGACCAGGAACTCGTCAGCACGCTGCGTATCCATCACGTCACCTTGGCCACGCCGATGTCGCCTTCCACCAAGGCCTTTGGCGACATCGTCATGCCGATGCTTCGTGACGGGCTGAGCTTCATCTGTCCCAGCCGGTTTGCGTCCGATCCCGAATGGTCGCGCGTCTACCCGCAGATTCCCTACCTGACGCTGCGGCTGGCCGGCATGGCGTGCTTCCATTTCAACGCGCCCTACTGCCTGTCGACCATTCGCGAGGATCACGCCGGCTTCTACAAGCGTATCTACTACTCGGAGAAGATCAGCGAGTCGCGCGCCTATCCGGGCGTTTTCAACAAGGTCGTGCTCTACCGCGCCGACGTCAACGCAATCCGCGAGCGGTCCTTCTCACGGTTCCCGTTCTTCCGCTCGACGCCAATGGAGCAGCGCATGCTGTTCGATACGCCGCATGTCGGGGAACTCGCGCCGCTGACCATCCTGCCGACGGCAAAATACTATCACGAAGCCGCCTGATACGGCAGGGATCCACACGATTTTGCAGGGCCGACAGGAGCCTTTTGGCGACTTCGGCGTTCTGGGTGAGGCCACGAGCAGCGCTCCGGGTCGATCTGAGGTTTTTGAGGGAACCCGCCATGACCATTTCCACACTTGCGCTAACCCCGCTCATCTCGCTGATCGCCGGCGCATGCCAAGGCTGTTGAACTACATCGTCGCGCTCTATCTGATCGTCGTCGGGTTGCTCGGGCTATTTCCGCATCTAGCCGGCTTAGGCCACGCAAGCGTCCGCCCTTCGGAGTTCCGCATCAAGCATCAGAATCCAGCGATCGGACTCCGTCGCGGCGTCGACTGCTGGCTTCAATCTTTCTTTGAGGCAGTTGTCGGTTGTTGTGCGGCAATAGCGCCATTGCTCTCGGCGCGGCTTTTCGCTATGTGCCTGAAAGATGTCTTCGAAGGGGTATTCCTATGGCTGATCACTCGCCGACTGGTCCTGTCGAACTGGGCGCGAAGATGGACTATGCCGAGCATGACCGCACCTATGCGGGCTTCCTCGCGCTGGCCAAGTACGGCTCGCTGTTTTGTGGCGCCCTGCTCCTGGCGATGGCCTTCGGCTTCTTCGCGGGCGGCTTCTTCTCGGCGACCATTCTGTTCGTGCTGATTCTGGCTGTCGGCGCCTTTATCCTCCGATAGATTTTTCCGACATCTTGTCCACGGCGCCGCCGCGAGGCCGGCCGGCGTCTTGCGGGAAATAGCTTCCGGCCGAAAGGATCATGCGGTGGGACAGACGGTTTTCATCCCTCGTGAGCTCGATGCCAACGAGCCGCGCGTCGCGGCTTCGCCCGATACGGTGAAACGGCTGGCGGCGTTGGGCTTCGACGTCGTCGTCGAGGCCGGTGCCGGTCTGAAATCGCGCATCATCGATGCCGACTATGCGAGCGCCGGCGCTGCTATCGGCAAGGCTTCCGATGTCGCCAAGGCCGATGTGGTGCTGAAGGTGCGCCGGCCTGGTGATGCCGAGCTGAAGAGCTACAAGCCCGGCGCGGCTGTGATCGCCATCATGGACCCCTACGGCAACGATGCCGCCGTGGCAGCTCTTGCCAAGGCCGGCGTCACCGCTTTCTCGATGGAATTCATGCCCCGGATCACCCGCGCGCAGTCGATGGACGTCTTGTCCTCGCAGGCCAATTTGGCCGGCTATCAGGCGGTGATCGACGGGGCTTCGGAATATGACCGCGCCTTGCCGATGATGATGACGGCGGCCGGCACGGTGCCGGCGGCGAAGGTCTTCATCATGGGCGTTGGCGTCGCTGGCCTGCAGGCGATCGCCACCGCGCGCCGGCTTGGTGCGGTTGTCACCGCCACCGACGTTCGCCCCGCCGCCAAGGAACAGGTCGCCTCGCTCGGCGCCAAGTTCCTCGCGGTCGAGGACGAGGAATTCAAGGCGGCCGAAACGGCCGGCGGCTACGCCAAGGAAATGTCGAAGGAATATCAGGCCAAGCAGGCGGCACTCACATCAGAGCACATCGCCAAGCAGGATATCGTCATCACCACGGCGCTCATTCCCGGCCGGCCGGCGCCCAAGCTGGTCTCGGCGGCGATGGTCGCTTCGATGAAGCCGGGCTCGGTGATCGTCGACCTCGCGGTCGAGCGCGGCGGCAATGTCGAGGGCGCCGAAGCCGGCAAGGTGGTCACCACCGCCAACAACGTCAAGATTGTCGGCCATCTCAATGTGCCTGGCCGCATCGCGGCGTCGGCCTCGCTGCTTTATGCCAGGAACCTGTTCGCCTTTCTCGAGACGCTGGTCGACAAGACGACCAAGACGCTTGCCATCAATCGCGACGACGATCTGGTCAAGGCAACGATGCTGACCGATGGCGGCAAGGTGGTTCATCCGGCTTTCGTGAAAGCCGACCAGCAGCCGGCAAAGGGCCAATATGTCGAGCCGGCCGCGATCCCGGCCAAGACCATGGTCGCCGATGCTTCGCCCAAGAAAGCCGCGCCCAAGAAGGCGGCCGCACCCAAGTCGCCCTCGTCGAAGCCGAAAGGGATCGCGTGATGGACCAGACCCTGCAGAAAGCCCTCGACCAGCTCGACCAGGCCTCCGCCGCCGTCCGGCTGGCGGTGCACAATCTGGCGACCGCGCCCGGCGGCACTGACGCAGCCGGTGATGCCGCGCATGCGCTCTCCGGCGGCGCCATCGATCCCTTCGTCTTCCGCTTCGCCATCTTCGTCCTGGCGATCTTCGTCGGCTACTACGTCGTCTGGTCGGTGACCCCCGCACTGCATACGCCGCTGATGGCCGTCACCAATGCCATCTCCTCGGTCATCGTCGTCGGCGCGCTGCTTGCCGTCGGCATCGCCGCCTCCGGCATTGCCGCGGGCTTCGGCTTCGTCGCGCTGATGCTGGTTTCGGTCAACATCTTCGGCGGCTTCCTCGTCACTCAGCGCATGCTGGCCATGTACAAGAAGAAGGACAAGTAGAGCGCCATGAACGCCAACTTCGCGTCCTTCCTCTACCTCGTCTCCGGTGTCCTGTTCATCATGGCGCTGCGCGGCCTGTCGCATCCGACCACCAGCCGGCAGGGCAATCTCTACGGCATGATCGGCATGGGTATTGCCATCGCCACCACACTGGCTCTGGCGACCCCGTCCGCCGGTCGCTTCGGCCTGATCGTGCTCGGCCTTGCCATTGGCGGCGGCGTCGGCGCCGTTACCGCGCGCCGCATCGCCATGACCTCGATGCCGCAGCTGGTCGCTGCCTTCCACTCGCTGGTCGGCCTCGCCGCCGTCATGGTGGCGGCTGCCGCGATCTATGCCCCGGAAAGCTTCGGCATCGGCACGGATGGCGACATTCATGCCCAGGCCCTGATCGAGATGAGCCTTGGCGTCGCCATCGGCGCCATCACCTTCACCGGCTCGGTCATCGCTTTCCTCAAGCTCGATGGCCGCATGTCCGGCAAGCCGATCATGATCGGCGCACGCCACTTCATCAACGCCGCACTTGCCATCGCGCTCGTCGTGCTGATCGTGTTGCTGGTCACCACCGAGTCCAAGCTGGTCTTCTGGCTGATCGTTGCCGCCTCGCTGGTGCTCGGTATCCTGCTGATCATCCCGATCGGCGGCGCCGACATGCCGGTCGTCGTCTCGATGCTGAATTCCTATTCCGGCTGGGCGGCGGCGGCCCTGGGCTTCACGCTCGGCAATCTGGCGCTAATCATCACCGGCGCGCTGGTCGGCTCATCCGGCGCGATCCTGTCCTACATCATGTGCAAGGGCATGAACCGAAGCTTCATCTCGGTCATTCTCGGCGGCTTCGGTGGGGAGACGGCAGCGGCCGCCGATGACGGCATCGAACGCACGGTCAAGCAGGGTTCTGCCGACGATGCCGCCTACCTCATGATGAACGCCCAGAAAGTCATCATCGTGCCGGGCTACGGCATGGCGGTTGCCCAGGCGCAGCATGCGCTGCGCGAAATGGCCGACAAGCTCAAGGCCAATGGCGTCGACGTGAAGTACGCCATCCACCCGGTCGCCGGCCGCATGCCCGGCCACATGAACGTGCTGCTCGCCGAAGCCAATGTGCCCTACGACGAGGTGTTCGAGCTTGAGGACATCAACTCGGAGTTCGCGCAAGCCGACGTTGCCTATGTCATCGGCGCCAACGACGTCACCAACCCGTCCGCGCGCGACGACAAGTCCTCACCTATCTACGGCATGCCGATCCTCGATGTCGACAAGGCGCGCACCTGCCTGTTCGTCAAGCGCTCGCTCGGTTCCGGCTATGCCGGTATCGACAACACGCTGTTCTACAAGGACGGCACCATGATGCTGCTCGGCGACGCCAAGAAGATGACCGAAGAGATCGTCAAAGCCATGGATCACTGATCCGGGATAAGCGCCGGGACACGCCAAGAAGAGCCCGGCTTCGCGCCGGGCTTTTTCTTGGCTGGCTTTCTTGGCTTGACGGCGATTTCGGCGCTACGATGACGAATTCCCGCCTCGACGGCGGGATTGTCGTCGACGGAGACGTTGGTGCCTGACCCGTTCGCATCGCCGCCCGCCGGGAAAGCGCCGCGCAAGCCTGGCCAGGCGGTGGTGATCGTGCATGGCATGGGCGAACAGCGGCCGATGGATACGCTGCGAGGCTTTGTCCAGGCTGTCTGGAGCCATGACCCCAACCGCGCGCCGTTTTATGCCCATGTCGCCGATCCGGCCGACCCCGCCGGCGCGAAGATCAACCAGAGCTGGATCACTCCCGACAGCCGGACCAATTCGTACGAACTTCGCCGCATCACCACGCCCTACGATGTCGATGGCCGCCGCACCGACTTCTACGAGCTTTACTGGGCCGACATCACGCAGGGCACGACGCGAGGCCGGCTTGCCGCCTGGGTGACAAATCTGCTGTGGCGCAAGCCCGCCGACATACCGCCGGACGCCCGAAAGCTCTATCTGGTCACCCTGGTTGCCGTCATCATCGTCCTGGTCGCGACGCTCGCGCTTGCGACGTCGGTTTGGCAGCAGCAGATTTCGTGGACCGTCGGCGTCCTCGTCACCATCCTGGCCTCGTTCGTCATCTGGTCGGTGGACCGTTTTGGCCTTCCCTATTTCGGCGATGTCGCGGCCTATGTGCGCGCTGAAGCGGCCACGGTAGAGAAGCGGGCGCTGATCCGCGACCGCGGCCTGAAGCTGCTGAAGCGTCTGATGATGGACGATACCTACGATCGCATCGTGCTGGTCTCGCACAGCCTCGGCTCGATGATCGCCTATGACCTGTTGCAGATCTTGTGGTCCGATTTCAGGCCCCGAAAACTCGAGGCCATCCGCGACAAGGCGAAACTGAAAGCTATCCACGCCATCGACAAGGCGACGCTTGTTGCCGACGGCTCGGCATGGCCCGGCAGCCTTGACGACCTTGCCGGGTTCCGGCGCGATCAGTGGGAGCTCTATCGCCAACTGCGCACCAGGGACGACAACCATCGGCCTTGGAAGATCAGCGATTTCGTCACGCTTGGTAGCCCGCTGACCCACAGCGAATTTCTGGTGACGCACAATCTCGCCGAATTCAGGCGCGGCATCGCCGAACGCCTGTTCTCGGCATGTCCGCCGATTGCCGAGGGAGCGGCGGCCGGTGGCACCGTGCTTTATCAGGAAGGGCGCAACCGTTCTTCCGGCAAGCCGCAGCGGGCGGTGCATCATGGCGCGGTGTTTGCTGCGACGCGCTGGACCAATATCTTCGACCGCGGCAACGGTTGGCTGACGGGCGACCCGATCTCCGGGCCGATGGCGGAGAATTTCGGCCCGGGCATAGAAAACATCCAGGTCGAGCTGCGCGGTTCCCTCGGCCGTGTCTTCACCCACACGCTGTACTGGTCGTTGGCGGCGACCGGTATCGAGGTTGCCGCCGGCGATCAGCCGCGCTCGCATCTCGCCGTGCTGCGCGACGCTGTCGACCTCGGTCGCAAACTGGAGCCGAGCCAAGCCGAAGTGCCGGCGATTCCTCCCCGAAAATAAGAACGGATTTCAGCGAACGGGGCCAAGGCAGCGCCGCTCGACAACTTCAAAGCAAAGCCGCTCCGGGCGGGCCAGAGTGGCTTTGTTGCAAGTGCAGTTCAACGGTTGGTGATAAAAACCGCTTCCTCATCGTCGCGCTGCCTGCCGCCAAGGGCCGCGGCAGCACTGGCGATAAAGGCGCCGATCGCCAGCGAGAGCGCACCAAGCAAGGCAAACGTCGCGCTGGCCTTCCTGGCTGTGTCGGCGGCCTGCTGCGCCTTGACCTTGGCGTCCTGGGCCTTGGCGAGGACGGCATCCACCCGGGTCCTGGCATCTGCTTCCGAAAGCCCCGTGCGAACGGCGACCAGCTGCGACAGATAGGTTTTGTCGTCTGCGGAAACCTCGCCTGCCGCGGCGCCGGCGATCAGGATGCGCGAAGCCTGCCCAACCGCGGCCGCATCGCTGTCCGGATTGGCGGCCGCGAGCTTGCCCGGATCGGCCGGACGGAACAGTGAATCCACCAGGTAGGATGTCGCATTGTCGGCCGACGCGCTGCCGGCATTGGCCGAAGCCCCCGCCGATGCGCCCATGGCCGCACCAGACGCGATGGTGGACACCGCCTGCACGCCCGAGCCTATGGCAGCGGAAAGCGCGGAGCCAAGCACGCCGACGACGAGTAGTGTGGCCAACGCCCAGGCAAGAAAGCCATGGGCGGTATCACGGAAATACACCTCGTCCGTGTGGATGCCGACCCATTTGGTGCGCAGGCGTCCGGCAAGGTAGCCGCCGACACCCGAGGACAGCCATTGCACGATGATCAGCCAGACGGCAGTGGATGCCGCGAAAGTGGTGACAGATGCGCCGGATCCCGACCAGGGCGACACCATGCTCAATCCAAGCCCGGAGCCCAGCAGCATGAGGATGAAGGTCAGCGTCGAGGCCGCGAAGGCACCGGCGATGATCGGTCCCCAACTGACGGCGGTGGAGGAGGATTCTGTTGAAGTGGAAACGTCGACAGCCGATAGGGTGGACTGCATAAGTGCCCCCTATCGTACGAACAGCATGATCAGAATGATGATCGGGATCGGTATGCCGAGCAACCAGAGCAAAATGCCGCGTCCCATGGAAACCTCCTGTTAGAAATTGTGATCGATATTGTCACAATGTCTCGCAGGGACTTCCGTTCCGGCGCGTTGCAAATTGATTTTGTTGCCGCCGGTGGAACAATTGGCGCGCCGCAGCGCGCCAATTCAGATTAACGTCAGCTCAGATATCCAGATTGGCGACCGACAGCGCGTTGTCCTGGATGAACTCGCGCCTGGGCTCGACCTCGTCGCCCATCAGCCGCGAAAACAGCGAATCCGCATCGGTCGCGTCATTGACCTTGACCTGCAGCAGCGAGCGCACGTTCGGATCGAGCGTGGTTTCCCACAGCTGTTCGGCGTTCATCTCGCCGAGACCCTTGTAGCGCTGCATCGTCAGGCCCTTGCGACCGGTCGCAAAGACCGCATTGAGCATCGCCAGCGGCCCCGAGATGGTTTCGGAGACATCCTTGCGGCGCAGCACCGGCGGCGACCCGTAGACCTCGCTGAGGCGCTGTGCGTAGCGGTCGAGCTGGCGTGCGTCGGCCGAATTGATCAGCGCCAGGTCGAGATGCGCATATTCCTTGACGCTGCGCACCGTGCGCTCGAACACATAGCCGCCCACGCCTTCATTCGAGGTCGACATGCGGCCGGTCCAGCCGCGCTCGGTGTCCTCGGCAATGATGTCGAGGCGTTTTGCAATCCGCTCCGCCATGTCGTTGGCGCGGCCGAGATCGGCGAACACGTCCGGGTTGAGCCCACCGGCGATCGCCGCCTGCTCGACGACGCCTCTGTTGTAGCGCGTGTGCAGGCCGTTGATCAGCTGGCGCACCGCCAGCGCGTCATCGATGGCGCCACGCAGGTCCTGCCCGATGCGAACCTCGCCCGAGCCGAGCGTAAGCGATGCTTCCTCCAGTCCCGAACCGATCAGGAACTCCTCGAACGCGCTCTCGTCCTTGATGTATTGCGAGCTCTTGCCGCGCGTCACCTTGTAGAGCGGCGGCTGGGCGATGTAGAGATGGCCGCGCTCGATCAGCTCCGGCATCTGCCGGAAGAAGAAGGTGAGCAGCAAGGTTCTGATATGGGCGCCGTCGACGTCGGCGTCGGTCATCAGGATGATCTTGTGGTAGCGCAATTTGTCGGCGTTGAACTCGTCCTTGCCGATCGAGGTGCCGAGCGCCGTGATCAACGTGCCGATCATGTCGGAGCCGAGCATGCGGTCGAAGCGCGCCCGCTCGACATTGAGGATCTTGCCGCGCAACGGCAGGATCGCCTGGTTCTGGCGCGAACGCCCACCCTTGGCGGAGCCGCCGGCGGAATCACCCTCGACGATGAAGATTTCGGATTTCGCCGGGTCGCGTTCCTGGCAGTCGGCCAGTTTGCCGGGCAGGGAGGTGACGCCGAGCGAACTCTTGCGGGTGATATCGCGCGCCTTGCGCGCCGCTTCGCGCGCCGCCGCCGCCTGGATCACCTTGTCGACGACCACCTTGCCTTCGCTCGGGTGTTCTTCCAGCCAGGTGCCGAGCGCTTCGTTGACCAGGCCTTCGACGACAGGACGGACTTCCGACGAGACCAGCTTGTCCTTGGTCTGCGAGGAGAATTTCGGGTCGGGAACCTTGACCGACAGCACCGCCGTCAGACCTTCGCGGCAATCGTCGCCGATCAGCGAGACCTTTTCCTTCTTGGTCAGCCCAGAGGATTCGCCATAGCCGGTGATCTGACGCGTCAGCGCGCCGCGGAAGCCGGCCAGATGCGTGCCGCCATCGCGCTGCGGGATGTTGTTGGTGAAGGCCAGCACGTTCTCGTGGTAGCTGTCGTTCCACCACATCGCCACTTCGACGGTGATCCCGTCGCGCTCCGCCCGGATGGCGATCGGCTTGTCGATCAGCGGTTTCTTGACGCGATCGAGATATTTGACGAATTCTTCGAGGCCTCCATCGTAGTGCAGTTCATGGCGCACGACATCGGCGTGACGGGCATCGGTCAAAATGATGCGCACGCCGGAATTGAGGAAGGCAAGCTCGCGCAGCCGGTGTTCCAGCGTGCCGAAGTCGAACTCGACCATGGTGAAGGTCTCGGCCGACGGGAAGAAGGTGATCTGGCTGCCGCTGCGGCCCTCATAGGTGCCCGGCTGCTTGTCCTGCTCATAGGTGCCGGTCGCCTTCAGAGGTGCGTCGGCATTGCCATGCGTGAAACTCATCTCGAAGATCTGGCCGTTGCGGCGGATCTTCAGCTTTAGCCACGCCGACAGCGCGTTGACCACCGAGACGCCGACGCCATGCAGGCCGCCCGAGACCTTGTAGGAATTCTGGTCGAACTTGCCGCCGGCATGCAGCTGCGTCATGATCACTTCGGCCGCCGAAATGCCTTCTCCGGTGTGGATATCGGTCGGAATTCCGCGGCCATTGTCGATCACAGTGACCGAACCATCGGGGTTGAGCGTCACGGTGACGAGGTCGGCGTGACCGGCCAGCGCCTCGTCGATGGCGTTGTCGACCACTTCATAGACCATGTGATGCAGGCCCGAGCCGTCGTCTGTATCACCGATATACATTCCGGGGCGTTTGCGGACAGCGTCCAACCCCTTCAAAACCTTGATGGAATCGGCGCCGTATTCGGCTTCAGCGCCGTTGTTGTTGTCGATCTGATCGCTCATGAAAACCTGTTGTCTGGATGCCGCCTGCACAGCGCGAAAAATCCGCGCCGAATCGCGCCTCTGATATCGACTAGATATAGGCGCAAAAGGCGGTTTTTCCAAGGTTTGCAGGCATTTCACTGGGAATGGCCGGCTGCCAATGGCGGGCCTCCGCCGGCCCCCATTTCACTTCGGCCAGCGGTCCTTGAGAAACCTTGATCATGAACTTGTATCTCGGCGCCAGCCGCCTGCTGCGGTCGCGCCCCGGCGTCATGTCGGGCGGGCGGCCGGATCAGGCGGTGGTCGTCGTTGGCGATGACCAGGGCCAGGCGCCACCACTGCGGTGGCGGTGGTGAGCATAGGCAGCAAGGCAAACAGCAAGCGCAAATCGAACTGCCCCCCAGCTCGTTCCTGTGCACGACCACCTCTCTATGGCAGCAAACCGGGGTTTTTTGCGGAAGACCAGCGTTTTCAGCCTGCCCGCATCGGCTTCAAAGCCTCGCTCCAGCGCAGCAGCTCGTCGAGCATGGTTTTGGCTCCGCCCTGCACCTGTTCGCTGG
Source organism: Mesorhizobium sp. M7A.F.Ca.CA.001.04.2.1 (assembly GCF_003998485.1). Classification (NCBI taxonomy): domain Bacteria; kingdom Pseudomonadati; phylum Pseudomonadota; class Alphaproteobacteria; order Hyphomicrobiales; family Phyllobacteriaceae; genus Mesorhizobium; species Mesorhizobium sp. M7A.F.Ca.CA.001.04.2.1. Next base: position 5,439 of record NZ_RZQT01000012.1, on the reverse strand, counting down.
CGTTGAAAGCGCCATTTTCGTCGAGCAGTTTCTGGTACATCGGCAGCGCGACGCCTTCCGGGATCGGCATGACACCTACCGAGGTCAGCAGCGGCTTCAGCGCTTGCGCCGCGCGCAGGCCGCCGGAGACGCCGCCATAGCTGAAAATGGCGGCTGCCTTGTACTTCCATTCGCGCGAGAGATAGTCGATCGCGTTGACGATCGCCGGCGCCACGAAATAATTGTATTCCGGCGCCACGAAGACGAAGGCATCGGCGGCATCGATCGCCTTGGACCAGGCTTTGGTATGATCGTTCTGGTAGTTGCCAAGCCTTGGATGGTGCGGTTCGTCCAGCACCGGAAGCTTGAACGCATCGATGTCGGTCAGTACAGGCTCGAATTTCCCGTGCTCGCGCGCGAACCTCTCCAGCCACTCGGCAAAAATCGGTCCGGCGCGGCCTGGCCGCGTGCTGCCGATGATGATGTTCAACTGGTGCTTCAAGCTGGGCTCCTGCGGTGGCGGTATCCATTGGTGACTGCCACCTAGGGCATGCCGCTCGGGGCAACAAGAAGGCACCTCGCGGTAACCGGTCACATTCCGGAGAGCAGGGCCTTGCCGTTCGGTCACATGGACGCCTGCTTTGCGGCCCACTACATTGGGTCATCAGCGGAGCACAGCATGGACGTCCAGCCCGCCCCCTTCATTCCCCCGGCGCCGAAGCCGCGCACGACGCCGCCCTCGACGTTGGAGATGATCCGCATCGTCTACCGCAACCCGCTCGAATTGTGGGGTGAGCATACCTACAACGAGCCGTGGATCTCGGCGAACGGCGTTGGCGGACATCTGATCGTCGCCAATGATCCCGCCCTGATCCGGCATGTGCTGGTCGACAACGCCAGGAACTACAAGATGGCGACGGTGCGCCAGAAGATCCTGCGGCCGATCCTGCGCGACGGCCTGCTCACCGCCGAGGGCGAGGTCTGGAAGCGGTCGCGCAAGGCGATGGCGCCGGTGTTCACGCCGCGCCACATCTTCGGCTTCGCCCAGCCGATGCTGAGGCGCACGCAGGACTTCGTCACCCGTTACGAAGACGGCGGCACGTCTGACATCGCCCATGACATGACGCTGCTCACTTATGACATCCTGGCCGAGACGCTGTTTTCCGGCGAGATATCAGGCGAGCCCGGCAGTTTCGCCAACGAGATCGACCGCCTGTTCGAGACCATGGGTCGCGTCGATCCGCTCGACCTGTTGCGCGCGCCCGACTGGCTGCCGAGGCTGACCCGCATCCGTGGCCGCAAGACCATGGCCTATTTCCGCAAGATCGTCACCGACACGGTCAAGATGCGCGAAGCGAAATTCAAGCGCGATCCCGATGCCGTGCCGCAGGATTTCCTGACACTGCTGCTCAAGGCCGAGGGACCCGACGGACTGACGCGGGCCGAGGTCGAGGACAATATCATCACCTTCATCGGCGCCGGCCATGAGACGACGGCGCGTGCGCTCGGCTGGACGCTCTATTGCCTCGCTGAATCACCTTGGGAGCGCAACCGGGTCGAGCAGGAGATCGACCAGGTGCTGGCGCGCGAGCCCGATCCGACGAAATGGCTCGATGCCATGCCGTTCACGCGCGCGGCTTTCGACGAAGCGCTCAGGCTCTATCCGCCGGCGCCGTCGATCAACCGCGAGCCGATCGAACCGGAAATGTGGAAGGATCTTCATATCCCCAAGCACGCCGCGGTGCTGGTGATGCCTTGGGTCGTGCATCGCCACAGGAAACTGTGGGACCGGCCGGATGCCTTCCTGCCGGAGCGCTTCCACCCGGGAAATCGCGAAAAGATCGACCGCTTCCAGTATCTGCCGTTTGGCGCCGGCCCACGCGTCTGCATCGGCGCCAGCTTCGCCATGCAGGAGGCGATCATCGCGCTGGCGATCATGCTGTCGCGCTTCCGCTTCGACACCACCGCCGAAACGAAACCCTGGCCGGTACAGAAACTGACCACGCAGCCGCAAGGCGGTCTACCGATGCAGGTCACGCCGCGTTAGGCATGACACCTTCAGGCAGTTGCGCCGAATTAGGCCGCGGGCTTGCGTTGCTGGAACTGGCCGGCGGCTCGGTAGCGCCAGAGATAGCTGGGCAGGATCGTCGCGATCGACTGCGGCTGGATGCCTAGCCCCGCAAGCGTCCTGTTGGTCTGGTTGGCGGCGTCCGAAACGATGTTGTGCTCGCGCAGCTGCATCACCTGGTCCTTGGTCAGCAGCGGGTTGGGCAGGAGACCGAGGATCGAGGCCTGGATGTTGGCCACCCACCACGGAACCGGCACCAGCAGCCGCTTGCGCTCGATCACGTCGAGCAGCTCTTCCATACACTGCTTGAAGGTGAGCACCTTCGGTCCGCCGAGTTCATAGATCTGGCCGCCATCCACCTTGCCGTCGACCGAGCGCGCCACCGCTTCGGCCACGTCGCCGACATAGACCGGCTGAAACTTGGTCTGGCCGCCGCCGATCAGCGGCAGCACCGGCGAATAGCGCGCCATGTTGGCGAAGCGGTTGAAGAAGCCGTCTTCGGGTCCGAAATTGATCGACGGCCGGAAGATCACGGCGTCCTTGATCGTCTCCAGCACAGCCTTTTCGCCAAGCGCCTTGGTGCGCGCGTAGTCTGATTCGGAGTCCAGATCGGCGCCAAGCGCAGAAATGTGGGTCAGGCCGGCGCCGACCGAGCGCGCGGCCTCGGCCACTGCGCGGGCGCCGAACTCGTGCACGGCGGAGAATTTCTGCCGGCCGCTCTCATGCAGGATGGCGACCAGATTGACGACATGGTCGGCGCCTTGCACGGCGCGGTCTACCGACCAGCGCACGCGCACATTGGCCTGGACCGGCTGGATCTGGCCGACATTGCCGAGCGGCTGCAAATGGCCGGCGAGATCGGGCCGCCGGCAGGCGACCCTGATGCGATAGCCGCGCTTGGCCAACGCGCGCACGACATGGCGGCCGACAAAGCCTGACCCGCCAAAGACGACGACGAGCTTTGGGGTCTGCAGGATTTCGGTCATGGCTGGCTCCGGCGCTCGCAGGCTTGGCTGAAGCCGTTTCATAATCCGTTTCGTGCCAAAGGCAAAGGGCGACGCGTCGTCGCTATCAGCCTGTCAGAACGCTTTGCCGATACGGTTGTCGACCGAATGGCGGTTGCCGCCGCGAATGACGAAGAAGAGCAGGATCGCTGCCCACAGCAGCGACTTTTCCGCACCCGAATAGCCTTGGCCCATGGTGACCCAGTGGAACCAGACCGTGACCAGCAGCACGAACAGGCCGGCAAAGGCGGCCGGCCGCGTCAAAAACCCGATGGCGATGAAGATGCCGCCGAAGAATTCAGTGCAGGCCAGAAGCAACGACCACAACGCGCCCGGATAGAAGCCGAGACCCTCGACCATCTCGGCAGCGCCGAAAGGATTGGTGATCTTCTGCGAACCGTGGATCGCGAGAAACCCGCCGGCGACGACGCGAAGAAGGGTTTCGGCACCATCGTGCAGGGCCGCGTAAAACCTGCCAAGGACCGGGATGACAAGGGCGTTGCGGGGGTTGTCCGTGCTTGCCGACATTGTAGCTCCTCTGTTTTGCTCAATCAGCGCAAACGGCCGATCAGGTTGGTCGAAGTCAAATAAACAAAAGTTGACCAAAACGAGAATGTTTTACCATCGTGCGATCAAAACGCAGAAAACCCCGCCGAAGCGGGGTTTTCCGGGTGACATCCATGCGAAGCCAGGGGCCGACGGCGCGGCCTGACCTGAGACGGTATCAGGAGGGCGTGAAGCAAGTACGCCCACCCCAGCCCTGAACATCCGACATGGTGCCACCAACCTTCTTGCAGGCGGCGACGAAATCGGCGCTGCAATTGGCGAATTTTGCATGGCCGTTCTTGCAGTAGTGGTCTTCGGTGGCCCCGCCGCTCGGGGCAGCGATGACACCCGGGCTGGACGGCTTGACCGGTGCGGCCTTCAGGGTGGCTGCCTGTGTGGCGCCCATGAACGAGCCGAGCAGAAGGACGGCGGTCAGCATGGTAATCTTGGTGTTGGTCATGGCAATTTCCTTTGATTTGGGTTGAGTTTTCCGATGCGCGAAGGACCGGCCTTCGCGTGATGCAGGCTTTCGATTTCGGTTTGCTGCTTCCCTCGGTGTGGATCGGGCAAGCTCGCCTTGCCCTGGACAAAGCTGGGTCGCAGCAAGGCGCGGAAAGGTTCAGCGGCGCGCAAAGAAAATCGCACTGCGCCGCGCCTGCAGCGGGTGGATTCCGATAATTAGTTGATATTAATGGACATTCAGGAAGAATAGCGTGCAGCGAATTCGGAAATGCGCTGCACCACGGCCTTCGATGCGGTAATGCCGCGCGCTTGCGCCTTCTCGGCGGCCTCTGCGCGGGCACGACCGGGCACATGTACGCCGAAGCGCCGCCGCAGCCGGTCAAGCTGGTCCTTCATTCGTTGCTCGAAATCTGGATCGAGCAGCTTGGGTTCGATAGCAAGCACGAACAGTCCCGTGCCGGGGCTGTCCGGCCCGCCGCTGAACCATGGCGCGTCGAGCGACCAGTTGGCGCCCGACAGGCCCGCCGCCAGCACCTCGACCATCAGCGCGATGTTGGCGCCGCGCTGACCGCCGAAGGCGAGCATTGCACCCTTCATGGCGGCGGCGGGATCGGTGGTCGGATTGCCGCTGGCGTCCAGTGCCCAGCCTTCCGGGATTGTCTTGCCGTCCTCGGCCGCTTTGCGGATGTTGACGAAAGCGGTGGCGCTCGACGACTGGTCGATGACCAGCGGCGCCCCGTCGGCGGCAGGCGCGGCAAACGACATCGGGTTGGTGCAGTAGACCGGCTTGACCGAGCCCGAGCCGGCAAGCACGGCCGGGCCGTTGGTGGCTGCGAACGACACCAGTCCTTGTGCTGCCAGCCTTCCGGTGAAATAGCCGAGCGCGCCGCATGTATAGGCGTTCTTCTGCGAGAAGATGGCGACACCGAACAGCTTTGCCGCCTTGGCGAGGTCGTCGATGGTGCGGTCGAAGCCGGTATGCGCCAGCCCGCCGCGTGCATCGGAGAGATAGACTGCCAGCGCCGGCCGGGTGATCACCGGGTCGGCATTGCCGTCGATGCGTCCGGCTTCCAGCGCCTCGAGATAGTCGATGAAATGCGACAGACCGACCGAGGAAAGCCCTTCGGCCTCGGCTGATATGATCGAAGCAGTGAGCGATTGCGCCGCTTCCTCATTGGCGCCGGCGCCAAGTGCCGCCATCCGGCACAGTCCTTTTGCCTGGTCGAGACTGAGTTGCATCATGGCCGTCCTAGGGGAGTAGGGGAGTAGGGGAGTAAGGAAATAGGGGAGTACGGGACAGTGGGCAGTGAATAGCGAATGGGGATGGAAATGTGAATGTGGATAGTGGCCTGATACTCCCCTACTCCCCTACTCCCCTAC